>JBKJZF010000267.1:0-6175 GCA_046715315.1 Solirubrobacterales bacterium
GGCGAGACGGGCGCCGGGAAGTCGACGCTGGCCAAGCTCGTGGCCCGCTTCTATGACCCCCAGCGGGGCCGGCTGCTGGTCGACGGCCACGACCTCCGCGACCTCGAGGCGCGGGCGTTGCGGCGCCAGCTCGGGATCGTGCCACAGGAGGGGTTCCTGTTCTCGGGCTCGATCCGGGAGAACATCGCCTTCGGCCGACCCAGCGCCGACTCGGAGGAGATCCGCGCCGCCGCGCGGGTCGTCGGCGCCGACACCTTCATCGACCGCCTCCCCGGGGGATTGGACACCGAGGTCGGCGAGCGTGGGGTCCATCTCTCGGCCGGCCAGCGCCAGCTGGTGGCGTTCGCCCGGGCCCTGCTGGCGGAGCCGCGCATCCTCATCCTCGACGAGGCCACCTCGAACGTCGACGTGCGCACCGAGCGCACGATCGAGCGTGGGCTCGAGCGGCTGCTCTCCGGGCGGACCGCGATCGTCATCGCCCACCGCCTGTCGACGATCAGGCGGGCGGGAAGGATCGTCGTCCTCGAACACGGGGAGATCGTCGAGTCGGGGACCCACGACGAGCTGATCGAGGCCGGCGGGGGCTACGCCGACCTCTACGGCAACTGGGCCAGCCAGCAGGCGGCCTAGCGCTTACGGGCTGACGCCGCCAGAGCCCGGGCTGACTCCACCGCTGCCGCTGCCGTCGGCCGGCGGGGCCGGCGGGGCCGGCGCGGGGGTCGTGGCGGGCGGGGTCGTCGCGGGCGCCACCGGGACGGTGTCGGTGGGGGCGACGGCTCCGCCCGTGTCCGTAGCGGACGATGGCTCGCCGGCCTTGCCGCATTGCTTGAAGCCGTAGGCGTCGGCCGCGTCGCGGACCGCGCTCTTGGCGGAGTCGATCTCGGTCTGCGCCTCTGTCAGCGCGGTCGCGTCGTCGCGGTCGGCGGCGAGGGACTCCTTCTCGAGGGCGCCGATCAGGTCCTCGAGCGAGGAGAAGAAGTCGTCGAGCGTCGCCTGGTCTGACTCGGGCGGGGTGAGGCTGCGCAGCTGGTCGAGCTCGCTGTTGGTGTACTCAAGCTCCTGCTCGGCCTGGTCCTTGGTGTCGGAGGCGTCGATGTTGGCGACCGCGGCGGCGGTCTCCTCGCAGATGGCATCGCCCTGCGAGATGAACTCGGACTTCGAGAGCGGCGTGGCGAGGCCCGGCGTGGAGGCGCCGGTGACCGGAGTGATCGGAGTTTGCTCGTCGTCGCCACCGCCGGCGATCGCAACGCCAATCAGGACGAGCACGAGGACGACCGCCAAAACGGCAACAAGACGTCTCCGCTGATAGACGTCCATAACGATTCAAGGTAACAAAGCGGCCTGGGCGCCCGCCACCCGTTCCCCATGGATGCAGTGTTTTTGCCGCACGCCGCCTGAGAACTGGGGATCTAGGACTCGAACCTAGACTACGGGCACCAGAAGCCCGCGTGCTGCCAATTACACCAATCCCCAGAGCGAGGGCGAGGATAGCGAGGGCCAGGGCCGCGGCTTGCGGGGCGCGGGCGGCTAGGAGCCGATCTCGTCCAGGTCGGTGTCCGCGTCGGCCAGCGCCTGGCGCTGGGCGGAGATGTCGGCGCCCGACTCCAGCAGCCGGCGGGCGTGGGCGAGGTCCTCGGAGCGGCCGACGGAAAGGGCGGCGGAGACCGCACCGTCCTTGATGTACCAGGCCGAGAAGGTGCCCGAGTCCCGATCGCCGCGCCAGACCACCTCGTCCCACTCGGAGGCGGGCCCGACGTACTCGAGGCCGGCCCAGTCGGCGAGGTCGCTGAAGAAGTACGGCACCTCGCGGTAGGGCTCGTCGGAGCCCATCATCACGCGGGCGGCGTGGCGACCCTGCTGCAGGGCGACGTCCCAGTGCTCGACCCGCAGGCGACGGCCGTGGATCTCGCTCTGCCAGGAGCAGACATCGCCGGCGGCGAAGATCCCGGGGACCGAGCTCTCGAGCTTGTGGTCGCAGACGATCCCGTCATCGACCTCGAGCCCGGCGCGTTGCGCCAGCATCACGTCAGGCTTGACGCCGGCGCCGACGACGACCATGTCGCCCTCGACGGTGGTGCCGTCGCTGGTGACGACCGCCTTGACGCGGCCGTCGCCCTCGAACACCTCGAGCTCCTTGCCGCCGAGGATCTCGATGCCCTTCGACTCCAGCAGCTCGTGGAACCAGCGCCCGGCCTGCTCGCCGAAGGTCCGCGACAGCGCCACCTCCTCGATCATCACGATCGTGCACCTGGTGCCGGTCGCGGTCAGCGAGGCGGCGACCTCACAGCCGATGTAGCTGCCGCCGATGAGGACTACGTGCTCGGCCCGTTCGGCCTCTTCGCGGATCGCGTCGGAGTTGCCGTAGGCGCGCAGGTAGTGGATCCCCTCGAGCTCGGCGCCCTCGACCCGGAGGATGTTGACGTTGGCGCCCGTGGCCAGCAGCAGCTTGCCGAACTCGACCTCCTCGGTGGTCTGCAGCTTCGCGGTCCGCGCCTGCGCGTCGATCGCCATCACGTTCGTGCCCGAGAGCAGCTCGACGTCGTTTTCGCCATACCACCCCGGCTCGTGCACGTAGGCGTCGGCGCGCTCGGCCTCGCCGCGCAGGTACTCCTTCGACAGCGGCGGGCGTTCATACGGCGGCTCGGGCTCACGCCCGACGAGCAGGATCGAGCCCTCGGCGCCACCCCGGCGCAACTCGGCGGCGCAGTTGGCGGAGGCCATGCCACCGCCGACCAGGAGGTGGTCCACCTTGCGGTCGGCCATCACCTACGCGCCGGCATCGATCACGCGCCGTTGGCGGAGGCGCCGCCGGGACCGAAGTAGGTCGTCAGGTCCTCCTCCACCGTGGGATCGAGCACGGCGAGGATCTCGTCGCCGGGCTCGAGCACCGTCTCCGGCCCGGGCACGAAGCCGCGCCCCTCGCGCAGGACCGAGATCAGCAGGCTCCCGTCCGGCATCTCCAGGTCGCCGACGCGGACGCCGGCGGCCTTCGAGTCCTTGGGCAGGAGCATTTCGATGATCTCCAGGCGCTGCTCGGGGAGGTCGAGCAGGTGGACGAGGCCGTACTCGGGCACCTCGTGTTCGATCAGGCGCAGGATGAGGTCGGTGGCCGAGACCACCGGCTTCACCCCCAAGAGCTCGAACCACTGCCTGTTGCGAGGGTTGTTGACGCGGGCGATGGTGCGCTCGCAGAGGTACTTCTCCTTCGCCACCTGGCAGATCAGGACGTTGTCCTCGTCGTCGCCGGTGACGGCGATCACCATGTCCGCGCGCGAGATTCCCGCCCGTTCGAGCACCCACAGCTCGGAGGCGTCGCCGTATTGGGCGTTGTGCTCGAGCTCCTGCTCGACCGTGGCGAAGCGGTCGCGGTCGTTCTCGATCAGGGTCAGCTCGTGGCCCTTGTCGAGGAGCTCGCGCGCCAGGTTCCAGCCGACCTTGCCGGCGCCGACGACGATCACATACATGCGCTCGCCCCTCCGGCGCTAACCATCCGGGGTGCTCCCCGCGCCGGCCTTGGCGGCGGCCTCGCGCACCTCCGAGGTGAGCATGTCGATCGCCACCCGGGTCGGGCAGATCGTATGCACCCCCTGCGACTCATACCACTCGGCCCGGTAGGGGTCGAGGATGCGGGCGATCACGATCGGGACGTTGAAGCGGCGCTTCGCGATCTGGGCGATCACGAGGTTGGTGTTGTCGCCGTCGGTGGCGGCGACGAAGGCGTCGGCGCCGTCGATGCCGGCCTCCTCGAGCGCCTCGATCTCGAGCGCCGTGCCGACCGTGTAGCGGCCGCCGATGTCCTCCCACGACTCCTCCAGGCCGATCTCCAGCCGCGCGTGCGACTCCGGGTCCTCGTCCAGGCACGAGACCGTGTGCCCCTCGTTGAGCATGGTCCTTGCCACCGACGAGCCGACCCGCCCGATTCCGACGATGAGGATGAACATGGCGCGGATCTTAGACCTGAGAGACGCTGGGTCGCCGCCGCGGATCGAACCGAGCCGGGGCGTCGTCGTCCGCCGCGGGGGCGGTGAGCAGCACCCGGCAGGGCGCCTTGCGCAGCACGTGCTCGGTCACCGGGCCGATCTCGGTGGGACGCGAGACGCCGACGCCGCCGAGGACCGCCCCGCCGCGGATCGCCGTCGGCGGCTCCGCGCCCATCACGATCACGTCGATGTCGCGCTCGCGCGCCGCCGCGATGATCCCCGCGCCGAGGCTGCGCGCGCGCACGACCGAGGTCGCGACCTCGACCGTGTGGTACTCCTCGCCGACCTCCTGGGCGCGGGCGAGGGCCTTGTTCGCCACCTCCATCCGCTCGGACGGCGGCGGCGCGTCGAGCGGCACCGTCAGCGGCAGCTCGAGCACGTAGACGACCTCCAGGTTCGGCGGGGTCTCGCCCGGCTCATCGGCCGCCTCGGCGAGGCGGCCGGCGGTGCCGACGATGTCGTCGTCGAGCGCGGTGCCGAAGACGGGCACGAGGATGCCGCCATAGCTGACCGAGCGCACGTCCTTGACCAGCGCCTCGTCGGGCACGGTCACGCGCTTGGTCAGCGACGTTCCCTGGACCCCCACCCGGTAGACCACGTAGGCGACGAGCCCGAAGATCATCCAGGCGCCACCGACGTAGCGGGCCTCGTCGTGGTAGACGAGGACGCTGACCCAGGCGAAGATCGCCAGCACCGCGGCGGCGACGGACGGCAGCGGAATCTCGGCGCCGCGGAAGCGGACGTCGAGCGGCACCCGGAAGGGCCGCTCCCGATCCGGCTGGGTGATCCGCAGGCGGACGATCGAGAGGTGCGCGACCGTGAACGCGATCGTCGCCCCGAAGGCGTACAGACCTCCGAGGAAGAGGACGTCGCCCGGGACGACCAGGGCGAAGGCGATCACCGCCCCGGCGATGATCGCCACGTGGGGCGTGCGCCGGCGGCGCCCGAGCTTGCCCAGCCAGCTCGGGATCTGGCGGTTGGTCGCGAGCACATGGGTGTGACGGGTGAGGCCGAGCATCGACATGCTCGCCGCCCAGATCAGGCCCGCGGGCGCGACCGCGGTCACCGCCACCCGCATCGCGTCCGAGACCCAGGCCGGCTCGAAGCGATCGACCACGCCGAGCACGGGCTGTTCCAGATACGTCGTCGCCAGCTCGGTCTGCGGCCCGTCGGGGGTCGGCACCACCGGCACGGCCATCAGCGCGACCACCGCCACCCCCGTGTAGAGGATCGGCACCACCGCGGCGCCGGCGGCGACCAGCCGCCGCAGGTCGCCCGGCTCGAAGCGCAGGTCGGGCGTCAGGTCGGAGGCCGCCTCGATCCCCGCGTAGGCGACGGCAGCGATCACGCCCGCGTAGATCGCATCGTCGAGCGACGGCGAGTCCCAGAGGTCGAGCTCGGCCGTGAGCGCAGCGGGGTCGAACGAGGTGATCGCCCCCACCACCACGACGGCGATCAGGAGCAAGACCCCGCCGAGCGCAACCACGGTCAGGGTGAGCTGCCGGCGCATTCCCGTGAAGCCGGCGATGTTGAACCCGGCGACGAGCGCGATCACCGCCCCGGCGGTGATCAGCTCGGCGGCGCCCTCGCCGAACTCCGAGGAGATCGGGGTCAGGTAGTGCGGCACCGAGATCGCCGCCAGCGCGACGACGATCAGGTAGTCGATCAGGATCGCCCAGCCGGCGACGAAGCTGATCAGCTCGTTGAAGGCGTAGCGCCCCAGGGTCGAGGAGCCCCCGCGCTCGCGGAACATCGCCGAGCCCTCGACGTAGCTCATCGCGTTCAAGATGAATCCGAAGCCGACGGCACCGAACAGCAGCGGCGTCAGCGCCAGGCCCTTGTCGGCGACGATCCCGATCGAGAAGTAGATCGAGAAGCCGACCGCCGAGTAGCTGACGGCGAACAGCCACGGCACCCCCAGCAGCCGTCTCACGAATCACTCCTTGTCGCCAGGTACAGGCGCCCGGCGCCCATCCCGGTGAAGACCAAGCCGAGCAGGCAACCAATCGACAGCGGGCCGCCGCCGTTGGCGAGCGTGACGATCAGGATCGTCAGTCCGAACCCGATGACGACGACGGCGAAGATGCGCGTGACCGCGCGGTAGACCTCGTCGGGGGTGGCCATCAGCGGGAATCCTCGGGCTTGGCGGCGACGATCACCCGGCATGGCCGCTCGGCAAGCACCGACTGCAGCGT
>JBKJZF010000268.1:0-3148 GCA_046715315.1 Solirubrobacterales bacterium
GGTCGATCGCGTCGCCGAGGACGTGGAGGGCGGCGTGCAGGCGCTCGACCTCGTCGCTCTCGGCGTCCGAGCCCTTCCTGAAAGGCGAGAGGCGGGCCTCCCAGAGGATCTCGTCGACCCAGGAGCGGCCGATCCCGGCGATCGCGCGCTGGTTGCGCAGCAGCGGATGCAGGTGGCGGGGCTGGTCGACCGCCTCGGCCAGCTCGGCGAGCGGCGGCGTGGGCCAGGCCTCCGGCCCGAGGGTCGCGACCATCTCGTCGACGTCGACCTCCCCCTCGCGCAGCAGCTTCGCCCAGGCCCGCTGCTTGGTGCCGAACTCGCGCAGGCGCAGCTCGCGGCCGTCGGCGAGGCGGATGAGCACGCGCGAGCGACGGTCCTTCAGCGTCGCCCGCTTGTCGAAGGCCTGGAGTCGCCCCGCCGACATCAAATGGATCAGGAAAGAAAGCCCGTCGGTTGCTGCGCTTCGCGTCCGCGCCGACAGGGTCCGTTCGGGCTCGAACTCGACGACGAACATCTTGCCGATCCGCCGTACGCCCGTGAGCGTGCTCCCCACCAGCGCCGAGAGCGGCGGGTCGACGGTCTTCAGCGCCACCATGCCGGGTGACAGCGTCGACTCGACCTCGGCCCCGGCCAGGGTCGAGCCCAGCCTGCGGGCGGTGATCTCGACCTCTGGCAGCTCGGGCACGGTCGGTAGACTTTAGAAAGTCATTCGCCCAGGTCCGAGGACCCGGCGAACATCGGAAAGGAAGCGGGATGCAGAGCCTGCCGACACTCCAGCCCACGAACGGCGCCCCGGATCTCTCCGGGGAGGACGTCGAGCGCCTGTCCACCGAGGTGCGCGCGCTCGCGGCCGAGCGCAACGCCGTCATCCTCGCCCACAACTACCAGGTGCCCGAGGTCCAGGACGTCGCCGACCTCACCGGCGACTCGCTGCAGCTCTCGCGCGAGGCGGAAGCGACCGAGGCCGACGTGATCGCCTTCTGCGGCGTCCACTTCATGGCCGAGACCGCCTCGGTCCTGTCGCCCGAAAAGACGGTCCTGATTCCCGACCTCGACGCCGGCTGCTCGCTCTCGGACTCGATCGACGCCGACCAGCTGCGGGCCTGGAAGGCCGAGCATCCGGGGGCGATGGTGGTCATGTACGTCAACACCTCGGCCGAGGTCAAGGCCGAGACCGACTACTGCTGCACCTCCTCCAACGCCGTCCAGGTGGTCGAGCACATCTGGCGCGAGCACGGGCCCGAGACCGAGGTGCTGTTCGGCCCGGACATGTGGCTCGGCGCCTTCGTCGCCCGCGAGCTCGGCCTGCCCGACGACCCGGAGCGCTACGCGCGCTTCCATGTCTGGGACGGCGAGTGCCACGTCCACGCCGGCATCCGCCCCGCCGACATCGAGCGCACCCGCGCCGAGCACCCGGGCGCCGAGTTCCTGATCCACCCCGAGTGCGGCTGCTCGACCCAGGCGATGGAGTACGTCGCCTCGGGCGACATCGGCTCCGAGGGCGTCCACATGCTTTCGACCTCGGGGATGCTGCGCCACGTCGAGGCCAACCCCGAGGGCGAGTTCATCGTCGCCACCGAGAACGGGATGCTCTATCCGCTGCAGCAGGCCGCGCCCCAGGCGCACCTCGTCGAGGCCAACCGCATGGCCTTCTGCCGCTATATGAAGATGATCACGCTGCCGAAGCTGCGCGACTCGCTGCGCGAGCTGCGCTTCGAGGTCAAGGTCCCGCCCGAGATCGCCGAGCGCGCCCGCGTTCCGATCGAGCGCATGGTCGCGATCGGCTAGCCGCTTGCGGATCGCGCTGCCGGAGTCGCTCTCGGACGAGACGGTCAGCCTCCGCCCCTTCCGCGACGACGACGCGCCCCTCTTCGCCCGGGCCTTCCGTGACGATCCCACCCTCGGGGACGCGATCGGGGTCGAGTCCGACCCCGACGAGAGCGCGGCGCTGGAGCGCTTCCGGGTGACAGCGGATCAGGCGGCCGCCGGCGACGGCGTCGAGCTGGCGATCGCCGACACCGGATCCGGCGAGTTCCTCGGCCTGATCGCCGTCTTCGCCTTCGACCGCCGCCACGGCCGCTGCGAGGTCGGCTTCTGGCTGGTGCCGGAGGCGCGCGGGCGCGGGGTCGCACGCCGGGCGCTGACGATCGCGCTCGAGTGGGCCTTCGACGACCTCGGCATGCGCCGCGCCGAGCTGACGACAACCGCCGACAACGGGCCGACGATCAGGCTCGCCGAGTCGCTCGGGTTCAGCCGCGAGGGGCTGCTGCGCGAGCGAAACTTCGAGCGCGGCCGCCCGGTGGACGTCGCCTGGTTCGGGCTGCTGCGCGAGGACTGGCGCGGGTCAGAGCAGCGCGCCTGAACCGCTGCTAGCTTGGGTCCAGATTGCTGGCGGAAGTAATCAGGCTCGGGGCAGGGTTGGTTCTGATCGCCGCTCCGGTCGCCAAGCTGGCGAGCCCCGGCACGAGCCGGGCCGCGCTGGCCACCTTCGGCCTTCGCGATCCGCGCACGCAGGCGGTCGCCTGGGCGCTGCTGATTGCCACCGAGCTCGGCCTCGGCGCCGCCGTCGCCGCGGGCTCGGAGACGGCGGCGTGGCTGGCGGCCGCGATGATGGCGACCTTCGCCGCGACGATGGTCAGCGCGATCCTGCGCGGTCGCGCCGGCGCTCCCTGTGCCTGCTTCGGCGCCCGTTCGACGGTCGGCTGGGGGGCGGTCGCGCGCAACCTCGCCCTGACGGCGGCGTTTGCCGCGATCCCGCTGTTGCCCGACGATCCGCTCTCCACCGATCAGTGGCTGGCGCTCGGCCTCGGCGCCGCGCTGGTGGCCGTCGCCGGCCTCGCGGTCGTTGTCATGGCTTTGGCCCGGGAGGTCGGGTTGCTGCGACTGCGGCTGGGGCCGGCCGCGGCGCTGGAGCTCGAGGGCGAGGGTCCCGACCTCAACCGCCAGGTCGCCGTGATCGAGCGCTTCGATCTCGCTGCCGACACCGAGCTGGCGCTGGCGGTGTTCACCTCGGACGGCTGCCACGTCTGCCACGGGCTGCGCCCCTCGATCGAGTCGCTGGCCAACGACCCGCTGCTGGCGGTCGAGACCTTCGAGGAGGCGATCGACCCGGGCGTCTGGCGCGAGCTTTCAGTCCCCGGCAGCCCCT
>JBKJZF010000269.1:0-9609 GCA_046715315.1 Solirubrobacterales bacterium
GAGCTGGCGCGCCCGCAGATCGGCCGCGACCCCGGGCGCGACGGCGTCGGCGAGCTCCGGCCGCTCGAGCAGCGCCAGCCCGGCGGCGGCGGCGCCGAGGTCGCCGGTGACGCAGACGAGGTCTTCCGTCCGGGCGCCCGAGCGCGTCACCAGCGCGTCCTTCGAGGGCGCGTGGCCGACCACGGTGACCGCGAGCACCAGCACCGGGGCGCGAGCGAGGTCGCCGCCCAAGACGACGGCTGCGTGGGCCGTGGCGACGTCGGCGATGCCGTCGGCGATCTCGAGGCAGGCGTCCTCGTCGAGGTCGGGCGGCAACCCGAGCTGGACGTAGAGCTCCCCGGCCGTCGCCCCCATCGCCGCCAGGTCGGAGAGCGCCGCGGCCGCGGCCTTGTGCCCGATCGCCCGCGGCGACGCGGTCGAACGGCGGAAGTGGACGCCGTCGACCGAGAGGTCGACGGAGGTCGCGGTGGCACCGCGCGGCAGCGTGATCGCGGCGTCGTCGCCGCTCCCGAGCACGACCTCGGCCGAGGCCGCCGAGCGCTCGCCGCCCGCGCCCTCGAGCCGCTCGCGCAACTTCGAGATCAGCGCGAACTCGCCGCTAATTGCCGCCGTTGCCTCCGCCACCGCCGTCGGCGGGGTCTGCGCCGGGCTGTAGCTGGTCGTTGTCGTAGGCGCCCGACTGCGTGGTGGTCGTGGTGCTCGCGGTGCTCGTGGTCGTGCCGTAGTCGTAGGCGGGGTCCGGCTCCGAGCCCGAGACCGTGTGCTCGCCGGAGAAGCTCGAGAGGTCGGGGAGCTCGTCGGGCACGTCGAAGTTGTCGCAGGCGGGGTCGGCCTGGGACATGAACTCGTTCCAGATCGGCGCCGAATAGGTACCGCCGAAGGCGGACGATCCGAGGGTGGTCCGGCTGTCCGGATAGCCGATCCAGACCGCGGTCGAGAGGTTCGGCGTGTAGCCGACGAACCAGGCGTCGGTGTTCTCGTCGGTGGTCCCGGTCTTGCCGGCGATGTCGGAGCAGCCGTAGTTGGCGGCGGTCGCCGTGCCGCTGTCGACCACCGTCTCCAGGATCCGGGTGACCTCGTAGGCCTCGCCCTCGGTCAGGGCGCGGTTGGCCTCTGCGGGGTCGGGCTCGTCGACGTCGCCGTTGGGGAACTCGACCTTGGCGATCGCGGTCGCCGGGTTGTGGAGGCCGCCGTTGGCGAAGCTCGCGAAGGCGTTCGACATCTCCAGCGGGGAGACGCCGATGCGAAGCCCGCCGATCGTCTCTGCCGGGAACCCGTCGAGCGGGGTCGTGATCCCGAGGTCGTGGGCCATGTCGGCGATGTTGTCGGGGCCGATGTCGACCGCGAGCTGGGCGTACACGGCGTTGGTGGACTGGGTCGTGGCGGCGGTCAGGCTGAGCGTCCCGCTCGAGGCCTCGCTCGAGTTGTTGACCACCCAGGGAGCCGAGTAGGCGCCCATGTCGATCGTGACCGGGCTGGTGCCCCGGTAGTAGGTCGTGTCCGGGTCGACGCCCTCGTTGATCGCCTCGGCCAGGGCGAACGGCTTGAACGCGGATCCCGGCTGGCGGCGGCCCTGTGCGGCCAGGTTGTACTGGCGCGCCGCGAAGTCCCCCGAGGAGGCCATGGCGACGATGTCGCCGGTGGAGGGATCGGTCGAGACCAGCGCGCCCGCCGGGCCGCCGAGCGGGGCGACGCCGTTGTCGACGGCCTCGCGCGCCACGTCCTGGAGGCGGGGGTCGATCGTCGTGTAGACCTTGAGCCCGCCCTGGCGGACGGTGTTGACGCCGTACTTGGCGATCAGCTCCTGCTCGACGTAGTTGAAGAAGTAGGGCTCGCGGATCGTCTCGAAGCGATCGCTGCCCTGCAGCCCGAGGCCGGCCTTCAGACCCCGTTCCTCCTCCTCGAGGGAGATGAAGCCCTGCTCGTACATCTCGCGCAGGATCAGGTTGCGGCGCTCGATCGCGGCGTCGGGACTGAGGAAGGGGTTGTACTCGGAGGGGGCCTGCGGCAGGCCGGCGAGCAACGCCGACCCGGCCAGCGTCAGCTCGCTCGCGTGCTTGGAGAAGTACACCTGCGCTGCGGCCTCGGCCCCGACGGCGGTACGGCCGCCGTTGGTCCCATAGGAGGCAGTGTTCAGGTACTGCTCGAGGATCCACGACTTGTCGTGCTCCTGCTCCAGCTCACCCGCCAGCTTGGCCTCGACGATCTTGCGGTTGATGTCGTCCTCGGGATCGGCGATGTAGAGGTTGCGCGCGAGCTGCTGGGTGATCGTCGAGGCGCCCTGGCGGACCTCCCCTGCCTCGAGGTTCTCGAGGGCCGCGCGGAAGATCGCCTGGTAGTCGACGCCACCGTGCTCGTAGAAGTTCTCGTCCTCGATCGCGACCGTCGCCTGCTGGAGCGATTTCGGGATCTCGCCCAGCCCGACGGGCAGCCTGATCGCATCGGACTGGATCGCGCCCAGCTCGGAGCCGTCGGAGGCGTAGATGAACGACGTCTGGCCCCGCTTGATGGGCTTCAGTTCGCTGATCGAGGGGGCCGAGGCGGCAACGTCCAGTACCCAGAGCCCGACGCTGGCCACGCCGATCCCGATCAGGGCGACGAGCACTCCCAGCGCGAGCAGGACCTTCTTTCCCGGCGACGACCCTCGCGAGCGGTGGCGCTTGCGTGCACGCGCGGTCATAGGCTCACCGGGAAGGGTAGCGAGCGGGCACCGTCGCCTCGGGCGTATGCCGGGCGGGGGGACTATGCGTGCAGGAGGCCCGCCTCGCGCAGGGCCTCGTGGGAGCGCTCGCGTAGAACGGCCTCCTCGCCCTCCATCAGCGTGCGAGAGGGGTCGCTGCGGCCGTGCACCTCCAGGCGGACGCCCTCGGGGGTGATCTCGGCGACTTCGATCGAGCTCACCTCCAGCTCGGCCAGGGTCCGGCGGGCCTTGCCGACGTCGGTGCCGGGCGGCAGCCAGACCGAGGCCTTGGCGGGCGCGGTGCGGTCACCGGTCGAGCGGTTGAAGACGACGCTGGTGACGACGGTCTCGTTGGGGACGACCATCAGCCTGCCGTCGTGGGTGTCGATGTAGGTGTAGGCGAGCGTCAGGTCGTCGACCCGGCCCGACTCCTCCCCGATCTCGATCGTGTCGCCGATCCGGATCGGCTGGGTGATCGCCAGCAGGATCCCGGCGATCGGGTTGGCCAGCACCTGGCGCGCGGCCAGGCCCAGCACCAGGCCGAGCACCGCACTCGAGGCGAGCAGGCCGGTCGCCAGCTTGGAGAGCTTGTCGAACTGGCTCAGGGCGAGGGCGGCGCCGATCAGCACGATGACGACGAAGACGAGGCGGCGGATCAGCCGCAGCCGGGTCTGGCCCGCGCGCGAGATGCCCGTCTCGCTCACCTTCTCGGCGTAGCGGGCGCCACGCCCGATCACGAACCGGTCGACGGCGAGCGCGATCAGGATCGCGACCACCATCGTGATCGCGGCCGAGATCACGTCGCCGTGCTGGTCCCAGAAGGAAGGGTCCACGCGGACAGTTTCGCAAGGGAAAAAAAGGGGCGCAGCCGGGGACTGCTGCGCCCACCTGCAAAATGCCCGCCAATGGAGATGCTCAAACAGGAGAACCGTCACACCCGCGCCGTCTTCCTCGACGCGCTCGGCACCCTCGTCGAGCTCGAGCCGCCCTGGGACCATCTGGCCGAGGCGCTGGGGATCGAGGCCGACGCGCGCCTGGTGGACGCGGTTCGCGCCGAGATGGCCTTCTACCGCGATCACAGCCACACCGGCAGCGACCCCGCCTCGCTGGCCGAGCTGCGACGGCGCTCGGCGGAGGTACTCTCCGCCAAGCTGGGCCGCGAGGTCGACGCCGAGACGATGATGGGCGCGATCCGCTTTCGCGCCTACCCGGACTCGGCGCCCGCGCTTTCAGGGCTGCGAGAGCTGGGCCTGCGCCTGGTCTGCGTCTCCAACTGGGACTGCTCGCTGCCCGGGGTCCTGGTCGGCTGCGGCCTGCGCGATCTACTCGACGGCGTCGTCACCTCGGCCGAGGCGGGCGCTCGCAAGCCCGACCCCGCGATCTTCGAGCCGGCGCTGGAGCTCGCCGGGTGCGGGCCCGCCGAGGCCATCCACGTCGGCGACACCCCGGAGGAGGACCTGGAGGCAGCGCGGGCCGCCGGGATCCGGGCGCTGCTGATCGACCGCGACGGCGACGGCGACATCGCCTCGCTGACCTCGCTGGTGGACCTGCTGAGTTGACCTGAGACGATGCCCGCGTGAACGAGTCCAGCCCCCCGCCCGCGACCGGGCCCCCGGGCCCGCCGCCGGCATCTGCGGTCGACGCCGGCGAGGCGCAGCCGACCCCCGGGGCGCTGCCCCGCGTCGGCTGGGGCCCGGGCCAGGTGCTGATCGGGGTCGGTGTGCTGCTGACGGCGACGATCGTCGAGGTGATGATCGTCTCGGCCTTCGACTCCGACCTCGAGAGCCTCGGGGCTCGCCTGGTCCTGCAGGCGATGCTGGCGGTCAGCCTGGTGGCGGTCGCCTTCCTCATGCCCGCCCCCGGCGCCCTCACCCCCTCTCCCGCCCTCGGCCTGCGGCGCCCGCCGGTGGCGCCGTGGAAGCCCGCCGCGATCGCCTACCTCGCCTACGTCGGCTGCGCGATCCTGATCGCCCTCGCGATCCAGCCCGAGCAGGACGACGTCACCAGGGAGCTTGGCTACGGCGAGAACGCGCTCGGCGACGCCGCCATCGGCTTCTTCATCATCGTCGTCGCGCCGATCACCGAGGAGCTGTTCTTCCGCGGCTTCATGTTCGCCGGCATGCGCAGGCGCCTGCCCTTCGCCGCGGCGGCGGCGATCCCGGCGGGGCTATGGGGGCTCTTCCACTTCACCGGGGCCGGCAGCTGGGGCGTGGTCCTGCAGCTCGCCGTCTTCGGGATCGCGCTCTCGTGGCTGTACGAGCGGACGGGCTCGATCTGGCCCCCGATCGCGGTCCATGCCTTCAACAACGCGCTCGCCTTCGCCATCCTCACCTCGTGAGCGAGGGCCCGCCACCGATCGGCACCGTCCGCCGTCGCGGCATGACAGAATGCCGTCGGTGAACAGGCTCCGGGCTCTGATCTTGGCGGGTGGGCTCGCGTTATCGCTCGCGATCGCGCTGCCGACGGCTGCAACGGCCCGCCAGGCCGATCCGCCCGCGGCCGATGCCGTCGCCGAGGCGCCGCCGTCCACGGACCAGCGCGGCCCCGTGCCGCCGCCGGCGACGGCCAAGATCATCCTTCGCATCGAGGGGGCCGGAGACGGCTCCGTCGCCGTCGGCAAGCGGGTCAAGTCGATCGCCCGGATGAAGCCCTTCGTCGCCGGCCAGGAGATCGTCGTCCTGATCACCAAGGGGAAGAAGACGATCAAGAAGCGAAAGCTCCGCGTCAAGCAGGTGGGCAATCGCGATCTCGGCAGGGTCGCGATGCCCTCGCCGAAGTTCATCCGCTCCGGCAACTACCGGGTCAAGGCATCCCACGAGCTGACGCCCGAGCAGGAGGCGGCCGACAAGCGCTCGCGCCGCTTCGGCGTCAAGTACCCCGACCTTCACCCCGGCCAGCACGGCGAGGACGTGCAGCTGTTCAACCGGCTGCTGCGCCGCCAGGGCTATTACGTCTCGGTCGGCAAGGGCTACGGCGAGCCCACCAAGCGCGCCGTGATGGCCTTTCGCAAGGTCAACGGGATGTCGCGGAACTTCGACGCCACCTCGGGGATGTTCCGCCAGCTCGCCGACGGCAAGGGCTCGTTCCGCCTCGCCCGGCCGGGCGCAGGCCGCCACGTCGAGGTCGACATCTCGCGGCAGGTGATGGTCCTCGCCGACCACGGCCGCGCGCAGTACATCTTCCACGTCTCCACCGGCGCTCCCTCGACGCCCTCGGACCGGGGCACCTACCGCTTCTACCGTCGTCAGCCGGGCTTCAACAGCATCGGCATGTACTACTCGGTCTACTACAACCGGGGCGAGGCGATCCACGGCTACCGCTCCGTTCCGCCCTACAACGCCAGCCACGGCTGCATCCGCAACCCGATCCCCAACTCTCGGTTCATCTACAACTGGGTCTCTATCGGGCAGCAGATCTTTGTCTACAACTGATCCCCGGGCGACGCTGCTCGGCCAGTTGCGCGAGCACGCCCTGGTGATCGGCAGGGTGATCCTCTCCTCCGGAGCGGAGGCGGAGTACTACGTCGATGCGCGCAGGGCCTTGCTGCGGCCGGGAGCGTTCCACGCCGCCGGAGAGCTGATCTCGGCAGCGGCCCACGATCTCGGCGCGGTCGCCGTCGGCGGGCCGACGATGGGCGCGATCCCGCTTGCCTGCGCCGCGATCTCCGCCCCCGGAGGCGACGACCTCGTCGGCTTCTTCGTCCGCGGCGCTCGCAAGGAGCACGGCCTCCAGCGCTGGGTCGAGGGGCCGGTCGAGCCCGGCACGCGCTGCCTCGTGGTCGAGGACACCGTCACCTCCGGCGGCTCGACGGTGGCCGCGATCGAGCGCATCCGCTCGGAGGGCCTGGAGATCGCCGCGACCGTCTGCGTGGTCGACCGTCTCGCCGGCGGGGGCGAGGCGATCGAAGCGGCGTCGCAGGCTCCCTTCCGGGCGCTGCTGACGATCGACGAGATCTACCCCGACCGTCCCGACCGCGGCTAGATCCAACCCGCGCCGACCAACGGCGCCCATCGAGCGCCCCGAGCAGGATTCGAACCTGCGGCCTACTCCTTAGGAGGCCACCCGAGCGGGAGACGGCCGGGCTAGGCTGGCCACGAACGGCCTGCAAACCAGGCGACTGCGCGGCTTGCCCCTGTCCGTTCGTTCCCGTCGGAGCGGGCTCGGATGTACCCGTTTCGTACCTCGACGCGGGCGTAACGCTCGCCGAGGCGAACGTCTAGGAAGCCGGCTCGGTCGTTCCTTCGTTCAGCCGAGCGAGGTATTCGTCGTAGACGTAGAGTTTGCCGCGCTGGCGACCCGTCACTTCCCGCAGGATCCCGACCTCCTCAAGGCGCCTGACTGCGGCATAGACCGGTGGTGCGGTGAGTTCCAGGGCCTCAGCGGCGACCGTGGGGCGAAACGCGACGAATCGGGATGCCAAGTCGTGCACGCGAAGGGCAGTCGCGGCTCCGCGGCCGAACTCGTGGATTGTCTGTCGATCTCTTTCGATCATGTGGACCAGGTGCCGGGTGGTCGCCGTCGTTGACTCGGCGACCTCGACTACGCCCTCGAGGAAGAACCGCAGCCACTCCTCCCACGCCCCCTCCGTGCGGATGCGCTGCAGGTGCTCGTAGTAGTCGTCGCGGTTTTGCTTGAGATAGAGGCTGAGGTAGAGGAGCGGGCGTTTCAGCACCTGATCAGCGACCAGCAGGAGCGTGATCAGGAGCCGCCCGACCCGGCCATTGCCGTCGAGGAAGGGGTGGATCGTTTCGAACTGCGCGTGGGCGAGTGCGGCCTTGATCAAGATCGGAGTGGACTCCGGTTCGTCGTGAAGGAACTTCTCGAGCTGACCCATCGCCGGCTCGACCTCTTGCCAGGGTGGCGGGACGTATCGCGCGACCGAAGGCCGATTCCCGCCGATCCAGTTCTGCTCACGGCGAAACCGCCCCGGCGCTCCTTCGGAACCGCGGCCCGAACGGAGAAGCAATGCGTGCATCTCTCGGAAGAGGCGATTGCATAGCGGCAGCTCGCCGCTCTGGATCTTCTCTACACCGTGGTTCATCGCAGCGATGTAGTTCGAGGTCTCCCTGGCGTCGCTCAGCGGAACGCCTGGCGCGGCGTCCGCCTCGAAGAGCAGCAGATCTGAAAGCGAGGACTGGGTTCCCTCGATCTGCGAGGAGAGAACCGCTTCCTTTCGCACGTACGTGTAGAGGAACTGGTCGGGATCCGGCAGCAATAGCGTGATCCCGTCGAGGCGGCCCAGGGCCTGGTTTGCCTCGTCGAGGAGTGCTTGCAGCGCTCCGCCGACGTCGAGTGAGGGATCGGGAGGAAGCGGCGCAGGGTGGAACGCGGAGTAGCCATCGGATCCCGACTCGGCGACTCGGAACTCACCTGATCGATTGTCTCTTTGACGTACCGTGGCCATGCGAAGCGATACTCAACAAACGTTTAGCTTGCTGGCAGCTTACTAAGCGGAACGGCGGTATCGTTTACTAAGCCTCACCGCAAGGAAACGAGCGTTGCCTAAGGACGACCACCGCCCCATTAGCGGCCCGCGGGCGTGACGAAAACCCGGGTCGCCCGTAGTTTCGACGTAGTGGCTCATCGCGGAATCGTCGCCGTCCTGCTGATCGCCGCGGCGTTCGCGTCAGCCTGCGCCAGCTCATCCGATCCCACTGCTCCGGCTACTTTCAACGAGAACCCAGTGCCGCCGGGCGATCCGAGCGGGTCGAATGCGGCAGCTTCGGAGGAGCGCTCATCCTCTGCCGAGGCGAGACTTGTCGCGAAGCGCTGTCATTGGCAGCGGCACACGAAGATCAAGGAGAACGACGCCAGATCGGCGTTCGCCGATGGCGGAGGCGGAGATGTCCACCTCCTCCTCCAAAGCGACGGGCGCTCGCGTACCCGTTTCGTACCTTGCGGCAGCCGGGGCCCGCATCCGGCGTTGCGCAAACCCCTGCAACTGCTGAGCGCCCCGAGCAGGATTCGAACCTGCGGCCTACTCCTTAGGAGGGAGTCGCTCTATCCAACTGAGCTATCGGGGCCAGTGTCAGTTTATGGCTCTAGCTAGCCGTTTCTCGCGTCTGTCCCAACCGACCAGGAACCGACGTGATCGCCTCCGTTTGGGTCTTAGTGCCCATTCGTGCCCAATCAGAAGCGGTCTCGAACTGGGTCAAGTATGCCCCGGAGAGCCGTTCGCGGCGTTTCACAGCCTTCGCGTAGACCTCCATCGAGAAGGCGCTCTCGGTGTGCCCGAGCTGTCGGGCGACGTAAACGGGGTCACTCCGAGGGCGAATCGCAGGGAGGCATAGGTCCGTCGCAGGGAGTGGGGAGTGACCCTCTCGCTGATCGGCTCGATGCCGAGTTCGTCAAGGCGATCATTCGTCCGCTTGATCGTCGTCTTGAGGCGCCGACCTACGTTGCTGGACGTCTGCCGAGAAGCGGCCCCGTTCCTGGATCGGGTGAGGAACACCGGATCATTCCGGCCGATCCTCTCTCCGCGGGCCTTGAGCGTCGCCAATTCCTCGACATAGGGGGCCGCGGACAAGCCGCCCGGGCATCGGCATATCTGTGAGCCCGACACGCTGATCGCGACCTAATTCAGCGGCCACGCCCTCGGCCTCCCCGCAAGGCGAGTTGGGTTCGGAGCTACACCGCTTCATTCGACCGGGAACGCGGCCAGCCGGATCGGGGCCGTGGACTTCGTAGCCTGCTTCGCGGCCAGCTCGGCGACCTCAAGTTCCGCCGCTCGCTCGCGAATCGAGGCGTCGCTCGGCATCGTGAACTCGGCGCGTCCGGCGTCGGCAACACCGATTTCGTGTTCGCGCGCCCGGAGCGATCCAAGGGCGCGGAAAGCCGGGTCCGGCAGGGGCGCAAGCTGCTCCACGGTCTCGGCGCTTGGCCGTGGGCGCTTTGCGAGAGAGGCTTTCTGCCGCCGCGGTGGTGGGAGC
>JBKJZF010000270.1:0-3205 GCA_046715315.1 Solirubrobacterales bacterium
CCACGGGCGTCGTGTGGTCGTCACCCGCGCTCGCGCGCAGGCCAGCGGAACCGCGCGCTCGCTGGTGGCCCTCGGCGCCGAGGTGATCGAGCTTCCCGCGATCAGGATCGAGCCCCGCCTCGACTCCGAGGAGGTGCGCGCCGCGGTCGCCGACCTCCACTCCTACGCCCTGGTGTGCTTGACCAGCCCCAACGGAGTGCGCCTGCTGTTCGAGGCGATGGCGGCCCAGGGCCGCGACGCCCGCGCCCTCGCCAACGCCACCGTGGCCGCGATCGGCCCGGGCACGGCGGCCGCCCTCGGTGAGCGCGGCGTGATCGCCGACCTGGTCGGGGAGCGCTTCGTCGCCGAGGCGCTGGTCGAGGCGCTGGCCGACGTTCCGATCCAGGGAAAACCGGTGCTGGTCGCGCGGGCGGCCGAGGCGCGCGAGGTGCTCCCCGACGCCCTGCGCGAGCGCGGCGCCGAGGTCGACGTCGTCGCCCTCTACGAGACGGTGGCCGAGGATCCCGACCCCGCGGCAGTCGAGGCCGCGGCGTCCGCCGACTACGTCACCTTCACCTCCTCGTCGACGGTGCGCAACCTGCTCGCCGCGGTCGGCGATTCGTTCCCGCGCGACGCCCGGGTGGTCTCGATCGGCCCCGTCACCAGCGAGACGGCGCGCGCGGCGGGGCTGGAGGTGCACGTCGAGGCGACCCGCCACGACCCGGCCGGCCTGGTCGAGGCGCTCGTCGCCGACGCCGCCCGCCTTAAATAGGCTGGGCGCCTTGGCGGTGCGGCCGATCACCTTTCTTTCCGACTACGGCTACGACGACGAGTTCGCCGGGCTCTGCCGGGCGGTGATCGCGCGGATCGTGCCTGACGCGCGGGTGATCGACCTCACCCACGGGATTCGCCGTCACGCCGTGAGCGAGGGGGCGGCGGTGCTCGCCAACGCGCTGCCCTACACACCGCCCGGGGTCCACCTCGCGGTGGTCGACCCCGGCGTCGGGTCGACCCGGCGCGCGGTCGCGCTGCGGGTCGCCGACGAGGACCGTGTCCTCGTCGGACCGGACAACGGCCTGCTGTGGCCGGCGACCGAATGCCTCGGCGGGGTGCTGGCCGCCGCAGACGTCTCGCTCTCGCCGTTCCGGCTGGAGCCGGTCTCGGCGACCTTTCACGGCCGCGACCTGTTCGCCCCGGTGGCGGCTCGCCTGGCGGCGGGCGAGACCCTGGCCGACGCCGGCGAGGCGATCGACCCGAAGTCGCTGACCGCGCCGCCGGCCAGCGTGCCACGGGTCGAGGACAGCCGCGTCGTCGCCCACGTCGTCTACGCCGACCGCTACGGTAACGCCGCGCTCGACCTCGACCATGGGCGCCTGCCCGAGACGGGCCTCCGCCTTGGCCACCGCGTCTGGGTCGCGGTGGGCGGCGTCACCCTCGACGCCGTCTACAGCCTCACCTTCGGCGACGTCGCCCCCGGGCAGCTGATCCTCTACGAGGACTCCTACGGACGCCTGGCCCTCGCGGTCAACCGTGGCAGCGCCGCCGAGGTCCTCGACCTCGAGCCGGGGGTCGAGGTGACCCTGCGCCCGGCGTGAGCTTCGGCAGCCCACACCGTCATTGGCGCCGGGTCGACTCGACCAACGACCGCGCCCGCAAGCTGGCGGAGGCCGGCGCGCCCTCCGGCACCGTCGTCACCGCCGCCGAGCAGGATGCCGGCCGGGGTCGCCACGGCCGCCGCTGGAGCGCGCCGGCCGGCTCGGCGCTGCTCTACTCGGCGATCCTGCGCTCGCTGGAGGCGCGCCACGCGCTGTTGCCGCTGGCGGTGCCGCTGGCGGTTTGCGACGCGATCGAGTCCCTCGCGCCCCGCCGCTGCCGGGTGAAGTGGCCCAACGACGTCTGGATCGACGAGCGCAAGGTGTCCGGGGTGCTGATCGAGGCCCGCCCGCCCGAGTGGGCGGTGATCGGGGTCGGGATCAACCTGGCGATCGACGATGACGAGTTCCCGCCCGACCTCCGCTGGCTTGCAACCTCGGTCGGGCACGGGGTCGAGGCAGATGCCGCGCGCCGCGCCCTCGATCGCTCGCTCTCGGAATGGGCCGGCGCCGACCGGGAGCTGGTCCTCGAGGGCTTCGCCGGGCGCGACGCCCTGCGTGACCGCGAGGTCAACTGGGAGGGTGCGGGGTCGGGATCCGGGCGAGCCCGCGGCATCGACGCGGACGGGAACCTGCTGGTCGAGGCGGGCGACGAGGTGGTGGCGCTCGGCGCCGGCGAGGTCAGCCTGCGCCTGCCGGGCTGATCAGCCCGCAGCATCCATCCTCGCTAGCGCTAACCGCGCTGGCCGTCTGGGGTGTCGCCTTTGCCGTCGCTCTCCGGCTTCAGGCGCTCGCGCTCGCGGCCCTTGCCGGCCTTGCCGGCATTGGCGCTGTTGGCGTTGCCGCGCGACCGCGACCTGCCGCCACCCTGCTTTCCGCGACGCCGGCGGCGCTTGGACCCGCCGGACTTGGGGAAGTTGCGCAGCAGCTCGCGGGCCACGGCCGACGGCTTTCGGGCCATGCGCATGCGAGCGCCGCGCAGCACCTCCTCAGCCTCGGGCGTGTGCGCCAAGGCGGCGGCGAGCAGGGCGACCGCGAGCCGGCGGTCCTGTTGGCGCGCGGCGTGGACGATCCGGCGGGCGTTGCGCCCGTGAGCGCGGCCCGAGGAGTTGACGAATAGGCCCAGCAGGCGTTTGGTCTCGGGCCAGCGCTGTACCGCGTACTCCTCGTGCAGCTCTCGCGTCTGCTCGGCCAGGCGCCAGACCCAGGCCTGAGCCTGGTCGCGGCGGCCGATCCGGCGCTCGGCCAGCGCCTGCAGCAGCACCTTGACCCCGGCGCGGCGCTCGTCCCGCGGCCAGGTGGCCACCACCTCGCCGGCGTCGTCGAATGCATCCGCGTCGCGCAGCACGGCGATCTCGCCCAGCGCCTTCAGCCGCAGCTGGTGATTGCGATTGCGCTGCACGCAGGTCAGCAGCAAGCGCTTGCGCAGCTCCTTCGACTGGTCGTGCTGGATCATCGCCTTCGCCCGGCGCCAGTTGTTCGCGGTCACCCGCGCGCCGGCGAGTGCCGCCCATGCGTGCTGCTCGGAGTAGTTGAGGTTCTCGACCGCGATCCGCCACAGCTCGCGCTCGAGCACGGTCAACCGGCGCTCCGGGTCCGACGAGACGGGGACGACGCGGCGCTCGACCCTGACC
>JBKJZF010000271.1:0-4423 GCA_046715315.1 Solirubrobacterales bacterium
GTGCCGGCCAGCGGCGAGATCCGTTTCCGCCTTCGCGCGTGAATGCGAGAGCGCACGTGGTCTCCGCGTGCACTCGGCACGCAACGCGCGCAGCCGTTGGGTCGGCATCGGCGGGCCCCCGCTGTCGTTCAGGGTGGTGAAGCCGGCCGGTGCCGACATCGGATTCTGGTCCGCGCAACTTCCGCTGCCCAGGTTCTCGCCCCGCGTGTCCCGGTTCGTGAGGGTGACGATGCGCTGATCAGGTTCGGCTGGATCCGGCCCCGCGTAATCGAAGTTCGGCCGCTTCAGTTTCACGACGAGGTCGCGGGTCGTGGCATGCTTGACCCGGATCGACAGGCTCACGTAGTCGAGCTTCGGGTCCGTGTCGTTCACAAGCTCTGAATCGATCCCGAGCTTGGCGGCGCCGTGGCCGTCCGGGATCGCAAGCGGCCCCTTCGCGTAGAAGTAGCCCTCGCCCTGGCCCGCCTGGGCCGCGGGTGCCAACGCGGCGGCCGTCGCCAGGACGAACGCCAGCAGGATCCCCGCCCGCGCTCTCATGGCTAGACCGTAGGGCAGCGGGTGTCACGGGTCAAGGGCAGCGTCAGGCTGCTGCCTCGGCCTTCTCGAGCAGGGCATGAACTGGGCTATGGACCGCCGATCCGCAGCGTTCTCGGACCCCTGCCCTTTTCGGTCGGTGCCGATTTGCATCGCCGGCGGCGCGAATCGGTGGGGGTCCGCGGGTGTAAGCTCAGCGTGCCGGCCTCGGACCGGCGGGGAGCGATGGGACCGAGCCCAACAGCCGCTGTCTCGAGAGTGACGTTTTCGGCGTTGCTGCTGTTGTTGGCGGTGGCAGCCTCCGCCGCCGCCAACACCTACACGCCCACGCGCTTCGACGACCCTCCGCCCGGCACGTGCGAGCCGGACGACTGCTCACTTCGCGAGGCGATCACCAAGGCGAACAACCACGACGGCGCCGACAAGGTCGTCCTCGCCAAGGGGCGCTACCAGATGGAGCTGCCCGACGACGGGACCGACGACAACGAGAACGGCGACTTCGACGTCATCGGGGAGGCCGCGATCCGGGGAGCCGGCCCGCGCGACACCGTTGTCGACGGCAACGGGCTCGACACCGTCTTCCAGTTCCTCACCTTCTCCCCGCACGCCCTCAGCGGGGTGGCCGTGCGGGAGGGAAACGCGTCATCCGGCGGCGGCGGCGTCTTTGTGGGGCCCTCCGCGCTGACGCTGTCCGACGTCGTCATCAAGGCGAGCGACGCAGCCGGGTCGGGCGGCGGTCTGCGGTCCTTCTCCCCCGAGCTGAGGCTACGACGCGTGACGATCCGCAACAACGATGCGGGCGGGGCGGGTGGCGGCATCCACCTCGGCGTCTCCGTCGCCGATTCGAGCGTGTCGATCCGAAGCTCGACGATCTCGGACAACGACGCAGAGGACGGCGGTGGCATCGCCGCCGACGAAACGGACGGCATCTCGACTCAGAACCAGCTCACGGTCAGAGCCCTGAACTCGACCGTCAATGGCAACCGTGCCGAGCGCGATGGCGGCGGCATCCGTTCCAGCGCCGGGGCCACGGTGACGCTCGACAACGTGACCATCGCCGAGAACGTGGCCAACAGCGACAACGTCGGGATCGGAGTCGGGGGCGGGCTCGACGAGCTCGCCGCGAGCTTCAGCGTGGGGGACACGGTCCTGTTCGGCAACACGGTTGGCCAGGGTGGTTCCAACGAGCAGTGCGACGGCAGCTTTGCTTCGCTCGGCGGCAACGTGGTGCAGACCTCCCCGGGGTGCGCCGCTCTTGGCGGGATGGGCGACCAGCTCGTCGCCGACGCGCTCATCGGCACCCTCGCTGCGAACGGCGGGCCGACGAAGACGGTGGCGCTTCTCGGCGGGAGTCCGGCCCTTGGCTTCGCGGTCACCTGCCCGAAGCGCGACCAGCGCGGGGAGAAGCGTCCGCCGAACTGCGACTCGAGCGCATTCGAGCGGAAGAAGAGCGACCCGTAGCGAAGCTCATGGTCAAGAGGCTCCGCTTCGTCGTCCTTCTCGCGCCCGTCCTCGCCGGGCTCGCGACGAAAGCTGCAAGCCGTGTGAAGACCCGACGAAGGAGTTACACGACTCAGACGACTTGACTGAAAGTGACTCCAGATCTACGAAACCGAAGGTCACTGGTTCGAGTCCAGTCGGGCGCGCTCATCCTGAGGCCAGAAAGCCGCATGGAATGCCGGTTTGCGGCGGTTTCGGCAAACTGCCCCGATCCAGGCGAAAAGCGCGATATAGCGGCTCACGCCTAGAAAGACCATCGCACGGACCATCGCGCGAAAGTCAAACGGCTAGCGGCGCCCGCCGACAGCTAAGCGACGGCGGGGGCGGCCGCCACGCCGTGGCGGATCAGGCTCTCGCCCGTCTCGGCGATCGTGTCCTCGATTGGGCGGGGCGCCCAGCCGAGGGAGTCCCTCGCCTTCTCCGACGACAGCTCGGTGCGCTTGCCGAGCCCGCCGACGACGGAGCGAATGCCGGGGTCAAACAGCGCCATGCCCCGCACGAGAAGGTTTGGGACCGTGCGGGTGGGCACCTTCGAGGCCGCCTCCCCGAGGCGCTCGCGGAGGACCCGGCCGATCTCGGCCATCCAGCAGAACTGGGTGGCCGCGATGAAGCGCTCGCCGCCGGCTTCGGGCGCTGTCATCGCCTTGAGCTCGAGATCGGCGACGTCTCGGACGTCGACCAGGCTGAAGCCCAGCCGCGGCATCCCGGGCATGCCCTTCAATAGCCGCTGAACTGCCTGCAGGGAGTAGGAGAGGTCATCGTTCAGCACCGGTCCGATGATGGTGCCGGGGTTGACCACCGACAGGCGGTCTTCCTCGCCCCGTGCGCGCACCAGGTCCCAGGCCGCCTGCTCGGCGATCGTCTTCGAGCGAACGTAAGGCGTGAGTCCCGGGCTGTCGGGGTCCGTCCAGTCCCCCTCGTCGAGCGGCCGGATGGCCGCATCCTCGCTGAGCCTGATCGCCGCGACCGAGGAGGTGACGACGACCCGCTTCACCCCGGCGTCCAGGCTCGCGCGCAGGACCCGGAGGGTTCCCTCCCGCGCGGGCACGATCAGCTCGTCAGGGTCCTTCGGCTGCTTGGGCGGGAAAGGGGAGGCGACATGCAGGACGTAGTCGCAGCCCTCAACCGCCTCGGGCCAGCCCTCGTCGCCGGTGAGGTCCGCGGCGAGCACCGTCAGCCGATCGCCGGGGTCCACCTCGGAACTGACCGTGGCTCGCACCTGGGGCTCCCGGGAGAGGCTGCGGACCGTCGTTCTCACCGTGTAGCCGCGGCGTAGGAGCTCGATCACGCACCAGCCGCCGAGAAAGCCGGAGCCACCGGTGACCAGAACCGTCTGACGTGGATCTGCAGCCATCATCAGCCGCAACCCTAACCGGGGAGCGCCGTGGCCGGGACCGGCCGGGTCGCCCCGATCATCCCGATCCGCATCGTCAGGTCCGGAGGGCGTCGAGCGTCACTCTTGTTGGCGAGGCTGAGGGCGACGCCCGCGCTGCTCCTCCTCGCGCAGAGGAGAAGCGCCGTCGAGGCTGGCGGCCGAACTTCAGGGAGCCGGCGCCGTCACGGGCGAGACCGGCTTTGAGATCGCAGATTGCGATCTCAAAGCCAGGTGCATGGTCCGCCGCATGTGGCACTCTGCGCCGGATGGCAGATCCAACGGAAGAGGTGTCGCTGGAGCTGGTCGCAGCGCCGGCGATCGAGAAGCGAATCCTGGTCGTTCGTGAACGCCAAGTAATGCTCGATGAAGATCTCGCAGACCTCTATGGCGTCGAGACCCGCCGGCTGGTCGAACAGGTCAAGCGGAACATCGAGCGGTTCCCAGCTGACTTCATGTTTCAGCTGACCAAGGATGAGGCGGCGGCTTTGAGATCGCAGACTGCGACCTCAGACGCGGGGCGCGGCGGACGCCGGTATGCGCCGTATGTGTTCACCGAGCAAGGAGTGGCGATGCTCTCGGGAGTCCTTCGGAGCAAGAGAGCGGTCGCTGTCAACATCGAGATCATGCGGGCGTTCATTGAACTTCGCCGCGCCGCGACCTCTTCCGCTGCGATCCAGAAGCGACTCGAGGAGCTCGAGCGAGAAACCAGCGCAAAGCTGGGGCAGCATGACCAGCAGCTGGCCCAGATCTTCCAGGCCCTTCGGCAACTGATCTCCCCGCCTCCACGGCCGAAACACCAAGTCGGCTTCCGGCTGCCCGAAGACGGCGAGTAGGTACCTCGCCCCCGGTGTTGTCGCGCCCGCTCGTCGCGGAGGCTGTCGCACAAACCAAAATCGGGCCTGTGAGCGCTCGTGTCAGGCCATCTTATATTTGAGCCAAGGTGAGCTTCATCTGGAGAGTCCGCAGCTCGAAAGCTGCGAAGTGACGGCGTCTGTGGCCGGCCGGAGCTTCGGC
>JBKJZF010000272.1:0-8455 GCA_046715315.1 Solirubrobacterales bacterium
CGCCTGCGCTCGGCGCGGCTTCCGCTCGAGGACCGGCGGGTGATCGCCGCCGCGGCCGGGACGATGGTCGCGAGCGGCCTCGCCCGGCGCTGGCGGGCGCGGGCCACCTCCGCCTCGGGCGCCACCCTGCGCGAGGCGGTGGTCGCCGTGATCGGCGTGGTTCCCGCGCTGGCGGCGCTGCGAGACCGCGACCTGGCCGCCTACCACGGGGTCGAGCACAAGGCGATCGGTGCCTATGAGCGGGGCTCGCTCGATCCCAGCATCGCCCCCAAGGAGCACGACCGCTGCGGCTCCAACCTGATCGTGCCACTGCTGGCCTTCTCGGTGGCCGGCCAGGTGGCGACCGAGCGGCTTTCCGAGAACCCGGGCCCGCTGACCCGGGCGGCCGTGGGCACCGGCGCCGTCTCGGCCGCCGTCGAGGTCTTCGCCTACGCCGATCGCAACCCCGACTCCGCCCTGGGCCAGGCGGTGCACACGGTCGGGCACGAGATCCAGCGGCTGCTGTCGACCCGCGAGCCGACGGCCGAACAGCTCGAGGTCGGCGTCGCCGCGCTCGACGCGGCGCTTCGCGAGGACGAGAGATTGCAGGCCGAGGCCCTGCCTGCCGATAGCGTCTAGGCCGACGCGGTCCGCGTCGGCGGGAGCCATGCCCCAATGCGATTGATCCTCGGCCTCACCTACGACCAGTTCCTCCAGGACGTCCTCATTCCGTGGGCGCCGATCATCCTCATCCTGGTGATCGCCTACTTCATGTGGCGAACGCTGAAGCTGATGCCGCGGACCAAGCCGCAGGAGATCAGCCCCCGCTCGAAGAGCGCGGTCACCTGGGACGACGTCGCCGGCGTCGACGAAACCAAGGACGAGCTGCGCGAGGTCGTCGACTTCCTCTCCGACCCGAAGCGCTTCCAGCGGCTTGGGGCGAAGGTGCCGAAGGGCATCCTCCTGCACGGCCCGCCCGGCACCGGCAAGACGCTGCTCGCCAAGGCGGTGGCGCACGAGTCCGGCGCCAGCTTCCTCAGCCAGTCGGCCTCCTCCTTCATCGAGATGTTCGCCGGCCTCGGCGCGGCGCGGATCCGGCGGCTGTTCAAGGAGGCGCGCGAGAACTCTCCCGCGATCATCTTCATCGACGAGCTCGACGCCGTCGGCGCCCACCGCGGCTCGGACATCTCCGGCGAGCGCGACCAGACGCTGAACCAGCTGCTGGTCGAGATGGATGGCTTCGACGCTCGCGACGACGTCGTCGTCATGGCGGCGTCCAACATGCTCGAGAAACTCGACAAGGCTTTGCTGCGCCCCGGCCGCTTCGACCGCCAGGTCTTCGTCCCGCCGCCCGACCGCGAGGGCCGCAGGCAGATCCTCGAGGTCCACACCCGCGGCAAGCCCCTCGCCCAGGACTGCGACCTCGACCGGGTCGCCCGTCACGCCGCCGGGCTCACCGGCGCCGATCTGGCGAACCTCGCCAACGAGGCCGCGATCCAGGCCGGTCGCCAGCAGCGCGACTTCATCGCCCAGACCGACTTCGAGAACGCCTTCGAGCGGGTGGTCGCGGGGCTTCAGACCCGAAAGGTGATCACCGCCCAGGAGAAGCGGGTGGTCGCCTGGCACGAGGCCGGCCACGGGCTCGTCTCCGAGCTGCTGCCCAGCGTCGACAAGGTCCAGAAGGTCTCGATCGTCCCCCGCGGCAAGGCGCTCGGCTACACCCTCAACCTCCCCCAAGAGGACCGCTACCTGAAGTCCCGCCAGGAGCTGATCGACTACATGAAGGTGCTGCTGGCCGGGCGCGTCTCGGAGCAGATCACCTTCGGCCGAGTCACGACCGGCGCCTCCGACGACCTCCAGCGCGTCACCACCGTCGCCCGCTCGATGGTCTTCGAGTACGGCATGGGAACGAAGATCCGCTCCCACCAGGTGCCGTCCGACGACTACACGGTCTCGGAGTCGCTGCGCCAGACCCGCGACGAGGAGGTCCAGGAGATCGCCGAGGAGGCCTACCGCGGCGCTCACCGCCTGTTGACCGACCATCGCGACCTGCTCGACGAGATCGCCGAGCGCCTGCTCGCCAACGAGGTGATCGAGCGCGACGAGATCCAGGCGATCATGGACCGCCACCGCGCTCGCATCGCGGAACCGAAGCCCGGACCCGACCCCGTCGTCGAAGGCGACGGCCAGCGCGCGCACGGGCCCGCGGCCGAGGCGCTCGCCTCGAAGCCGCCCCGCAGCACGCCGGGCGACGCTGGCGACGCTGACTAGTATCCGCGCCGATGTTCGGCGCGATCGACCACGTCGGCGTCGCCGTCTCCGACCTCGAGGCGGCGCTGACGCTCTACGAGGGCACCTTCGGGATGGCCCTCGTGCACCGCGAGACGGTGTCCGAGCAGGGCGTCGAGGCGGCGCTGCTCGACATCGGCGACTCGCACGTCGAGCTGCTGTGCCCGACCGGGCCGGAGACGCCGGTGGGCAAGTTCATCGAGCGCCACGGCGAGGGCCTGCACCACGTCGCCTACCGCGTCGCCGACATCGAGGCTACGCTCGGCGAGCTGCGCCGGGCTGGAGTGAAGCTGATCGACGAGGCTCCGCGGGTCGGCATCCGCCGAAGCCGCGTCGCCTTCCTGCACCCCAAGTCCACCGGCGGGGTGCTGACCGAGCTCGTCGAGCCCGCGGCGGGACACTGACAAGGAGAACCCGGATGGCGGACACGAAGAAGGTGGAGATCGGCTTCGGCATCGGCCAGGCGCTCTCCGTGAAGATGACCGACGACGACCTGGGCCAGCTCCGCAAGGCGGTCGAGTCGGGCGACGGCTGGTACGACGTCAAGACCCAGGAGGCCACCGTCGCGCTCAACCTGGCGACGGTCGTGTTCCTGCGCGTCGACGATTCGCAGCACTCGATCGGCTTCTCCGGCGACTGATGCGCAAGCTGGTCGCGATCGCGATCGCGGCGGTCGCCGCGGCTGCCGTGTGGTGGCGCCGGAACCCGTCCGCCTGCCCCTACAGCCAGCGCTTCTGGGTCCAGGCTCCGCACCCGTTCATCACCCGTGATCGCCTGCGAGAGGTGCTCGCCCCCGAGCCCGGCGAGCGGCTGCTCGAGATCGGCCCGGGAACCGGCTACTACACGCTCGACCTCGCCGGCTGGGTCGGCCCCGCCGGGACGGTGCGGATCTTCGATATCCAGCAGGAGATGCTGGACCACACGATGCGGCGCGCGGAGGAACGCGCGATCGGCAACGTCGAGCCCACCCTGGGGGACGCCGCCTCTCTCCCCTACGCGGACGAATCCGTCGACGCGGTGGTCCTGGTGACGGTGCTCGGCGAGATCCCCGACCAGGCGGCGGCGCTGCGCGAGATCGCCCGGGTGCTGGCGCCCGGCGGCCGCCTGGTCGTCGGCGAGCTTGTCGGCGACCCGCACTACACGTCGCCCGGCGCCCTGCGGGCCCTCGGCGAGGCGGCGGGCCTGCGCGTCGAGGAACGCTCGGGCCCGGCCTTCGGCTACTTCGCGCGGCTCGTCAAGTAGGCGTCCCGGCCAACGCCGGCCACAACCGCTCCTCGACGTCGAGGACGGCGGCGGCGCGGTCGCTGATCGCCGACCACAGCTCAGGGCTGGGATCGTCCGACTCGCTGCCGGCGAGCAGCGCCGCGGCGAGATCGGTCCAGCGGGCGGCGGCCTCGCCGGCCAGCCCCGCCTGCGAGTTGGCGGCCTCGGACAGGAAGCGCGAGTACATCAGCCTGAAGTTGCCGCCGCCCGTTCCCCGGCGCTCGATCACCTGGTAGGCGAAGCGCGCGCACCACTGCCAGTCGGAGAGCTCCCCCGGCCACTGCCCGACCTCCGCCGCGAAGCGCCGCAGCGCCGGCAGCCCCTCGTAGATGCCGAGCGCCGGCTCGAGCATCTGGCGAGCGTTGCGCTCGACGGCGGCGTCGATTCCCGCGCTGAGATCGCCGATCTCGCTGCCCTCCTGCAGCCCAACGAGGTGTCCCGCCAGCGGGTAGACCGGGTGCTCGGAGTGACGAGCCCGCCGCAGGCTCTCGAGGCTGGTCGTCTGCAGCTCGTCGAAGGCCGTGTCCGAGAGGTAGGCGAGGGCATCGTCGTAGCCGACGAGCACGACCGCATGGCCGGGGAAGTGGGCGGAGTTGCCGTAGTGGTCGAGGTAGTAGAGGTCGGTGAGCAGGATCGCGGGCCGGCCCGCGTCGACGGCCTCGCGCGCCGCCTGCCACGAGGCCCCCGCATCGGCGAACGTCCGCAGCTCGAGGCCCGTGGCGCTGAGCTCGAGGAACTGCTCCTCGAGGCGGGCGGCGCGGCCATTGATGAAGCGCGAGGGCGACTGCCCGTCCAGCGGCAGGTAGTAGAAGCAGGCTCCGGCGCCGAGCCCGAAGGCCATCTCCTCGGAGACCTCGGCGCCGTGGAAGGCCAGGAGGTTGCGCAGCGCCGTCGAGCCGCAGTGGTTGCCCGGCACGTGGCGGTAGCCCGGGACCATCACCGCTGCGCTGGGCTCAGCCATCGCTCGCCTGGGCTCGCAACCGGCAGTACTCGGCGCCGGGGAAGATCTGCCACGCCTCCTGGGTCGTGAACGAGAGCAGCGCGAAGATCGCCAGGGCGCCGGCCAGGGCGGCGAGGTTGGCCAGCGGCGACCACTCGAAGTTGGCGGCGCCCAGCATCTCGCCGAGGAAGACGAGGCCCAGGAGCGGCACAGCGCGGTTGAAGACGTCGGTCGTCGCCGCGTAGCCCTCGATGAACAGCGGCAGGCCGGCGGGTCTGAAGCCTCGCTCCAGCTCGAGCACGCGCTCCGGGCGCGCGGGAGCCGGTGCGTCGCGGTCGGCAGGCACGCGCGCAGGCTATTCGCCGGCGCGGCCACGGCCACAGAAGCGGAGCGCCCCGCCGAAGCGGGGCGCTCCTTGCATTTCCGGTCCGCCTTACTGGGCGGTTCAGGGCTCGCAAGCAGAGGTTGTCCAGGCCTGCCTACCCGCCGAGTGCCCTCGTCAATCCACCCCTCCCTATCCTGGCTGGCTCCGTGCTGCGCTCACGCCACAAGCTTACCCCCGGGCGGCTGATGCCGGCGCGCCTTCGCGCCCGAAGCGAGGCCAAGCGCCGCCGCAACCCGCTGCTGCGGGCGCTCGGCGACCTCGACCAGGGCCTCCTGCGGGGCCTGCGAACGCGGGGGCACCAGCCCCCAGTGGAGGCGACGATGACGGCGCTTGGCACGATCGGGGAGTGGGGCGCCGTATGGATCGCAATCGGGTCCGCGGCCGCTGTGGCGGACCGGGCGCGCCGCTCGAGGTGGGCCGCGGCGGCGGCCGTGGCGCCGATCGCCGTCGGCCTCAACTTCGCCGTCAAGGCGGCGGTGCGCCGCGAGCGCCCGCTGATCGAGGGCCACCCGCCGCTCGCCCGCGCCCCCTCGAAGCTCTCCTTCCCCTCCGCGCACGCGACCTCGTCGCTGGCCGCCGCGACGGCCCTGGGTCGGGTCGAGCCGCGCGCCCGGGGGCCCCTGTACGCGCTCGCGGGCGGGATCTGCCTGAGCCGCCCCTACCTCGGCATGCACTACCCCTCCGACGTGATCGCCGGAGCCGCGCTCGGCCTGGTGCTGGGCTCGATCGCCCCCGGCGTCGGCGAGGCGGGCGTCGAGGAGCGACTGATCGACCTCGCCGCCGAGACCCACGCGGATCGTCCGGCGCGGGTCACCACGTGAAGATCGGGATCGTCGGCCTGCCGAACGCGGGCAAGTCGACGCTGTTCAACGCCCTCACCTCGGGCGGGGCTCCCACCGGCGACTACCCGTTCACCACGATCGATCCGAATGTCGCGATCGTCGCCGTTCCGGACCAGCGCCTGGAGCGGGTTGCCGCGACCGCGCGCTCGTCGTCGGTGGTGCAGGAGACGATCGGGTTCCACGACATCGCCGGCCTCGTCCCCGGGGCGTCGACGGGCGAGGGCCTTGGCAACCAGTTCCTCGGGACGATCCGCGAGACGGACGCGATCTGCCACGTCGTCCGCGCCCACGCGACCGACGGCGTGCCCCACCCCGAGGGCAGGGTGGATCCCGGCTCCGACATCGACCTGGTCGAGACCGAGCTCTACGCCGCCGACCTCGAGCAGGCCGAGCGACGCCTCGAGCGCGTGACCAAGCAGGCTCGCTCGCTCGACGCCGAGGCGGTGGCCGAGCGCGACTGGCTCGAGGCCGTGGTCGACGCGCTCGGGGGCGGGCATCCGGTCCGCGAGGTGCCGGTGCCGAAGGCCGCGGCGCAGGCCCCGGGGCGCCTGAACGCGCTCACCTCGAAGCCGGTCCTCTACGTCGCCAACGTCGAGGAGGGGGTCGACGAGGTCCCTGCCTCGGTCGCCTCGCACGCGCGGTCGGCCGACGCCGCGGCCGTCGCGATCAGCGCCAGGGTCGAGTCCGAGCTCGGCGAGATCGCCGACCCGGACGAGGCGGCGGAGCTGCGCTCGGAGCTCGGCGTCTCGGAGAGCGGGCTCGTCCGCGTGATCCGGGCCGCCTGGGAGCTGCTCGACCTGATCGCTTTCTTCACCGCCGACGAGGACAAGGCGGCGATGGCCCACGCCCTGCGCTCGGGCTCCTCCGCCTACGAGGCGGCGGGCAAGATCCACACCGACATCCAGGCGGGCTTCGTCCGGGCCGAGGTGGTCGGCTGGGAGCAGCTCGTCAGCGCCGGCGGCTACTCGCAGGCGCGTACCGCCGGGACGCTTCGCACCGAGGGCCGCGACTACATCGTCCGCGACGGCGACGTGCTGACGATCAAGTTTTGAGAGTGACCATCTGAGAACGCCTGCAAACAGGGGGTTTACATAAAAAGTGAAACTTCCTGCGGTCGTTTGTGTTTTACTTACAGATCCTTAATACATGCCGAATCCCGGAACCCACTGCGGCCCGGGAGCGGGGGAACCATCGGGGCCACCTGGCCCCAGGGGCGAATCGGACAGCTTCCGTAGCGCGACTCTTTCAGCGCGAGCCCGACAGCTAACCCCGCAGGCCCGAGAAAGAGGAGTGCTCCTTGACCCGCCCCAATCCCGCGCCAGACGACCGCCGTCTCACCCCCACCCGCGCCAGACTGCTTACCTGCTCGCTCGCCGTCGCCTTGTGCAGTGGCGGGGCCGCCGTCGCCGCCGCGCAGACGCCGCCCGAGCTGAGCGCCGACGAGCCGACGAGCATCCCCGCCGACGCAACCACGGCCCCCGAGGCCAGCGGCGAGGCCGGGACCGCCGCGACCGGCGACGCTGCCGAGCCCGAGCAGTCGGGCTCCGGCGGCAAGGGCCGCGCGGACAAGCCGCCGCGGCTGGTGAGGGAGAACGCGGATCCGGAGAAGGTGATCGCCGGCTTCAAGAAGGCCGTGTTCAAGTTCGAGACCGGCGGCCGGGTCGGCGACCTCAAGGTCAAGGCGGTGAAGAAGGGCAACGGCAAGATCGCCAAGAGTTGGCGCCGCGACGCGGTTGAGCCTGGCGACAAGCAGAGCGTGATCTGGGGCGGCAAGAACGCCAAGGGCCGCTACTTCTTCCGGGTCGAGACGGCCGACGGCAAGGGCCTGGCCCGCAAGCACGCCAAGGGCAATCGTCAGGTCCGGGTCAGCGACGGCATGTTCCCGGTCCGTGGCAAGCACCAGTACTGGGACGGCTTCGGCGCCGGCCGCGGACACCAGGGCCAGGACATCGGCGCCAGGTGCGGCACCCCGATGGTCGCCGCCCAGGCCGGGAAGGTCGTCTACCGCGGCACCGACGGCGGCGGCTACGGCAACTACGTCGTGATCAACGTCGCCGGCCACAAGAACGCCCAGGTCTACGCCCACCTGAAGCGCAAGGCGCGGGTGAAGACGGGCGACAACGTCGACACCGGCGAGCGGATCGGCTCGGTCGGCGAGAGCGGCAACGCCTTCGGCTGCCACCTGCACTTCGAGTACTGGAAGGGCAAGTGGCCGGGCGGCAACGCCTCGAAAACGGTGACCAAGCACCTCAAGGATTGGGACAAGGCCAGCTAGGGCCGGCTGTATAAGGTTCCGGGGTGAGGACCGAGGCCCAATTCACCGGCGTCCCTCGGGGCGCAGGCCACTACGAGAGCTTCTACGTCAAGGCCGCCCACCCTCAGGGCGGCCGCGCCGTGTGGATTCGGCACACCGTGCACAAGCGGCCGCGGGAGGCCCCAAACGCCTCGCTGTGGCTGACGGCGTTCGACGCCGCGGCGACGGGGCCGCGAGCCGTCAAGGCGACCTTCGGCTCCGACGACCTGGCGGCCCCCGAGGGCGCCTACATCCGGATCGACGGGGCCACCCTGGCGCCGGGACGCGCGGTCGGCTCGATCACGGCCCCCACGCTCGAGGCGAGCTGGGATCTGACCTTCTCCGACCCTGGGGAGCCGTTCCATCACCTCCCCTACCGACGCCACTACGCGGCGTAGGTGGCGCGGGCGAAGTTACTCAGCCCCTACCCCACCGCCCACTTCTCGGGCACGGTCACCGTCGCC
>JBKJZF010000273.1:0-5141 GCA_046715315.1 Solirubrobacterales bacterium
TCGCGCCACCCGGCTGCTGCTCGGCGACGCCACCGCCACGGCGCCCGACGCGCGCGGCTCCGCCGAGACCGAAATCACCCGAGCCGGGGTGTGAGCGCTACTCCTCCGGGTAGGGCCGTGGGCAGTCGAAGCCGCCAGCCAGCCACCGGAGAATCGCGCGACCGAATGCTGGACGGCGGTCCCAAGGGCGACCGCGTCGGAGACGGCACGGCCGACACCGCCACACCGGCCTGCGAGTCGGTCACGGGTGTGGCCTGACACCCGCCGATAGACCCTGCTCGTGGGACTCGGATTCTGGCTCGCTTCGGTTCCACGATGCCCCAACTGTCCTCGGCGAAAGCCGTCCGCCCTCTGTCGGCAGACGACGGCGACCCAGGAGGGCTTCGCGGGTCGCAGGCGGCGCTAGGGTGACGAGGTGAACTCGGACGGCGACACGCCCGCCGCCGGCCGCGTCGCCTTCGCCACCGTGGCCGGCCGCTGGGTGTTGGCGATAGCGGTTCTCGGCTCAGGGCTGGCCTTCCTCGACGGCACCGTCGTCAACGTCGCCCTGCCGGAGATCGGCCGTGATTTCGGCGCCTCGACCAGCGCCCTGCAGTGGATCCTGAACGGCTACCTGCTCACGCTCGCCTCGCTGATCCTGCTCGGCGGCTCGCTCGGCGATCGCTACGGCCGCCGCCGCACGTTCGTGGTCGGGGTTGGCCTCTTCACCGCCGCCTCCCTGCTCTGCGCGGTCGCCCCCAACGTCGAGCTGCTGATCGCTGCCAGGCTGGTCCAGGGAGTCGGGGGGGCGCTGCTGACCCCGGGCAGCCTGGCGATGATCGAAGCCACCTTTCGCCCCGGAGACCGAGCCCGGGCGATCGGCGCCTGGTCGGGCCTGACCGGAGTGGCGGCGGCGATCGGGCCCCTGCTCGGCGGCTACCTGGTTGACGCCGTCTCCTGGCGGGCGATCTTCCTGATCAACCTGCCGCTGGGGATCTTCGTGATGCTGATGGCAAGCCGCCACGTCCCCGAGACGCGCGATCCACGGGCCGGCGGTCGTCTCGACTTCCCCGGCGCCGTTCTGGCCGCCCTTGGCCTCGGCGGCACCACCTACGCGCTGATCGAAGGCCCCGACAATGGAGCGTCTCCCTTGATCCTGGCGGCCGCGATCGGAGGCGTGGCCTCGCTGATCGCCTTCCTCGTGGCCGAGCGGCGCAGCGCCAATCCGATGATGCCGCTTCAGATCTTCTCCTCCAGGCAGTTCAGCGCCGCCAATCTGGTCACCTTCGTCGTCTACACGGCGCTCGGCGGCGTCTTCTTCCTGTTCGTCGCCTTCCTGCAGATCTCGCTCGGCTACTCGGCGATCGCGGCCGGTGCCGCCTCGCTTCCGGTGACGGCGCTGCTGCTGGCGCTGTCCGCGCGCTCAGGAGCCCTGGCCCAGCGCATCGGCCCGCGGATCCCGCTCACGGTAGGCCCCTTGGTGATCGCCGCCGGCCTGCTGTTGATGACCCGCATCGAGCCCGGCGAGAGCTATGTCTCCTCCGTCTTGCCGGCGATCGTCGTCTTCGGCCTCGGGCTCGTGCTTGTCGTCGCGCCCGTCACCGCGACCGTCCTCGCCGCCGCCGACGAGCGCAACGCCGGCATTGCCTCTGGGATCAACAACGCTGTCTCCCGCGTCGGCGGCCTGCTCGCCGTCGCCGTCCTGCCGCTTGTCGCCGGCCTCAGCGGGGATGCCTTCTATGACCCGGTGGCGATGGCCGACGGCTTTCGCACGGCGATGGTCGTCTGCGCGGCGCTGGCCGCATGGGGCGGGGTGTTCGCCTGGCTGACGATCAGCTCCGACGTCCTCGAGGCCAGGGCCGCGACCGATGAGGAGGGCCCAACCGCCGCCCGAAACGATTTCTCCTGCGACATCGCCGGGACGCCCTTGCGGCCAGGCACAAAGGCTGCCGAGCCGGTCGGCTAGTCGGCGGCTCCGTTGAGCGGTGTTAGGCTCGGGCGGACGTGGCGGGCAGGCAGGGGAATTGGACGAAGGTCAAGCGGTTCGCGACGATCGCCACCGGGCCGGGATGCTCGCCCTGCCCGGCACGGCCTGGGGCCTGACGACCACAGAGGAAACCACGCTACTTGGCGAGCCGGCAGGGCGTCCCCCTTTCTCCCTCGCCGACGGCCGTGGGGGCCCACGCGGCGCGGAGCCGGATGCATCCGGCCGGGGTCGTGACCCCGACGAAATCCAACCAAAACGGTCTCCGCGAAACCGGGATGGTCCAACCGAACACCGCGTCAAGTCTCTAATAGTTCATGCTGGTTCCCGTGCTGCCGGTGCTGTGGCAATACAGCTTCTCCAACTTCAACGAGAAGGCTCGCTGGGCGCTCGACTTCAAGCAGGTGGCCCACGAGCGACGCTCCGTTGTGCCCGGCTTCCCGCGAGCGATGGCTTTCTCGCGCTCGGGCGGGACGCTCCCGGTACTGGACCTTGATGGGCAACGGATTATGGACTCAACCCAGATCATCGAGGCGCTCGAACGCCGCTTTCCGGAACCGGCGCTCTACCCCGCCGATCCGGATCAGCGCCGCCGCGCTCTGGAGCTGGAGGAGTTCTTCGACGAGCACGCCGGGCACGACATGCGCCGGGTCGGATTCTGGGAGATCCGCGACGACCCCGCGTATGTGGCCTCGTTTCTCGCCACCGATCAAGGGCGGGCGGCGCATGCGGTTCTCCGGGTGGCGATGCCACTTGGCTGGCAGTACGTGAAGAGGCGATACGGATTCACCGAGGAAGCGTTCCAGCGAAGCCAAGCCGCACTCTTGAAGGCGCTCGAGCGCATCGAGGCCGAGCGCAACGGGGGCGACCATCTGGTCGGCGAGCACCTCAGCGTTGCCGACCTGACGGCGGCCGCCCTGCTGTTTCCGCTCGCCTGGCCCAAGCAGCTCCAGTACGAGTACCCGGACCCGCCGGACTCGGAGTTTCGCGAATCGCTGAGCGACCACCCCGCCGTTGCCTGGATCCGCGCGGTCTATCGCCGATACCGCGGACACTCGGCCGCGGTCTGAAGCTCTCAGCCTTGCTCCCGTGGCGGCCGCGGCTGATGCCAACCTGTAAGGAGTCGCATATGGATGTTCGCATCAAGCGCGCCTATGGCCCTGCGGAACCGGCGGACGGGTATCGCGTACTCATCGACCGGCTGTGGCCGCGGGGGGTTTCACGCGAGCGGGCCAAGCTCGACGGCTGGGAGAAGGAGCTCTCGCCGAGCGTGGAGTTGAGGCGGTGGTTCGGGCACGAACCGAGCCGCTTCGAGGCGTTTCGCCGCCGCTACATCGAGGAGCTTCGCGCCGCGCGCCCACGCCTCGCGGCCCTCCGAAGCCGGGCGCGGGATGGAACGCTCACTCTCGTCTACTCCGCCCACGACACCGAGCACAACGACGCCGTGGTCCTCGCGGAGGTTCTACGGCGTGGACTTCCAAAGCGTAATCGCGAAGGCTAGACCGCTGCGGATCGGTTCGTGTCGCTTCGGCACGTAATGCTCCGTTCGGGTGTGAACTCGGTTACCTTCACACCGAAGGCTCGCTCCGGGTTGGCCTCGGAGACGACCTTGAGGTTCTCGCCCGGCGCGACACGGCCCTCGACACCCACCACGCCCGAGTTCCGGCCTGAGTAGGCCTGCGCGTCGATCAGGATCTCCCAGATCGCCTCGGCGCTCGCCTCTATCGACGAGCTCGCTTCGTGACTCTTCAGCCGTGCGTCTTCCGTGCGTCTTCTATCTCACTCGGCCAAGAGGCGGTAGGAGCCGACCACGACCGCACCCTGTGCCGGTGGCGGCTGCGTGCAGCGGTCCTCGATCTGACGAGCCGGCGGTTATGAGCCGGGGGTCGGTGCTCCTGGGCTCGCGGCGACGAGCCCGCGCTCGGCGCCCGCCGCTAATAGCCTCCGGTCGTAGGCGACGAGCTCGTCAGCGTCGATCCGCAGGGCGCTCGCCAGGTGAATCGCGTCCAGCGTTCTGACCGTCGCCGACGCAAGTCCGGCGGCGGTGCGGAGGAGGCCATCGGTGACGTCGATCAGCATGCACGACGCAAGCAGCCGCTGCGCCTCGCCCTTCACCTCGGGCGCCGGATTCGCCAAGCTCGTAGCGCGGGGCACCTCGACGAGCGCAATCCGGCTGGTCGCCAGTACGGGTCCGCGAGCAAGGTGGCGCTCCAAGGCCGCGCTCTCCGCCTCCTCGATGATGAGCTTCACCAGCGCCGAGGAGTCGGCATAGACCAGCAGTGGCTCAGCGCTCAGCGCGATCGTCCTCGATCGCCTGGCTCGCGCTCAGCTCGCCAGTCACCGGGTAGCGCCGAAGGGCTCGCTCGAGCGGCTGGCCCGTCGTCACCTCGCCGCCTGCCACCAGTCGGTCGATGCGGTCCGCGGGCAGCGGAGCCAATACGGCTACCGGCACGCCATGGTGCGTGACCTCGATCGTCTCCCCCCGCTGCACCCGCCGAATCGCCGCGGTGAGAGTGTCACGAAGCTGCCTGATCCCCATTCTTGTGGCCATAGTGACCACATAGGTTATCACGGCCCCCGGTTCCGTGCCTGGATCGAGCGCGCGCTCCGTACCTCCAAGCCCAGGCGCTCGACGGCCCGCCTCGGCGCGCGCGGTGCCTGCCCGCAGCGCGTAGATGAAAGTCGTACTGTCAATCGGGTAAACCGAAGGAGGCTCTGCATGAAGATCGCAGTCATCTACCGGCCGCGGAATACGGCGCCGTTCGAGGCGATACCGGAGATGTTCGAGGGGGTGGCGGCGTGGATCGAGAAGTACGGGGACCGCTTCGAGACCTTGTACTTCTTCGCCGGCGGTGGGGGCGTGGGCGTCGCTGACGTCGATGACTCGGCCATGCGGCGCGGTTACGAGGCCTTCAACTCGGGCGACATGAACATGCTCACCGAACTCTTCGACGCGAGCGCTGTGTGGCACTTGCCGGGGCGGAGCTCGCTGGCCAACGACTACCAGGGCCGCGAGGCGACCTTCGCCTACTTCGGCCGGCTGGGACAGGACACGGGAGGGACCTTCCAGGCCGGATTGCAGCACTTGCTTGCAGACGACGAGCGGGTGGTCGGCATTCAGCGCAACAGCGCGGAGCGAGACGGCAAGCACCTGGATGTTGACGTGGTTCTCGTCTTC
>JBKJZF010000274.1:0-4838 GCA_046715315.1 Solirubrobacterales bacterium
GCGTGTTTGCTCCTGGGCCCCCGGCTTGTTCGCGGGCCCCGACAGCCCCCCGCTGCCGGCGCCGAGCCTGGGCTGGCGGGTCCGGGGGGCGTTCGCGGTCGCCCGCAGCGTGTTGATCAGCGAGACCGCGTCGGCGCCGCCCTCCGCGGCCGCCGCGGCCACCGCCTCGGGCTCGGCGACGTTGGGTGTCAGCTTCACGATCAGCGGCTTCGGCGTCAGCGCCCGCAAGGCCTGCATCAGGGCCAGCGTCTCGCCGGGCTGCTCGCCGCCGATCAGCCCGGACTTGACGTTCGGGCAGGAGACGTTGAGCTCGAGCGCCGCGACCTCGTCGCGGCCGGCGACGCCCTCGACCAACCGGGCGAACTCCTCACGGCTGGCCCCCATCACGGAGACGATCAGCGGCACCGGGAGCTCGGCCAGCAGCGGCAGGTCGGCTTCGAGGAATCCCTCCAGGCCCTTGTTCGGCAGCCCGATCGAGTTGATCATCCCGCTGGGCGTCTCGAACAGGCGCGGCGGCGGATTGCCCGCCCGCGGCTGCGGCGTGATCGTCTTCGAGACGAACGCCGCGAACGGGAAGCGCTCGACGATCGCATCCCCGAAGGCCCGGCGGGCGGCGATCGCGTCGAAGGTGCCGGAGCCGTTGAGCACCGGGTGGGCGAGCCGCAGCCCGCACAGCTCGAGCCCCTGGTCGGCGCTCACCGGTGCCCGGCCCCCGCGACCAGGGCCGAGGTGATCTCCTCCGAGGGGACCACCGGCCCGTCGACGCAGAGGCGCATGAAGCCCCCGGAGGCCAGCGGCACCGCGCAGCCGAAGCAGGCGCCGAAGCCACACGCCATCGGCGACTCCATCGCCAGCTCCGCCGGCACGCCGCTGCGGTCGCAGAGCTCACGCACCGCCTCCAACATCGCCGGCGGCCCGCAGGCGTAGACGACGGCCGAGGTGGCCTCGTCTCCCGCCAGCATCACCGCCAGCAGGTCGGTGACGTAGCCGCGGTGCCCCGCGTGGCCGTCCTCCGAGGCGAGGCGCACCTCCTCGCATCCGAACAGGTCCTCGACCCCGCCCGAGTGGGCGCGGTCGCGAAACCCCAACAGCACCCGCTGCGGGATCCCGCCGCGCTCGAGCCGGCGGCGAAGCAGCGCCAGCGGCGCGATCCCGATCCCACCGCCGACGAGGATCGCCCCCGCCGCGCCGGCGCTGATCTCGGCCGGCATCGAGAACGGGTGGCCGAGAGGCCCGGTGAGCCACAGCCCGTCCCCCTTGGCGAGCGCCGCCAGGCGCTGCGTACCCGGTCCCACCGCCTCGACCAGGAAGTCGAGGCGGACGCCGCGGGGCGAGGGCACTGTGGCCGCCACCGAGAAGGCGCGGGGAAGGAACGGCCGGCCCCCCTCCCCGCTCCAGCAGTCGGCCCCGGCGAGCATGTAGAACTGGCCCGCCTCCGGCTCGGGGCCCTCGGTGTCGAGCGCCGAGAAGATCCGATAGCCAACGGTGGCGCCGTTGGCGACCACCTCGGCGCGACGGCGCCCGGGCGGGGCTGGTGCGCGCTCGGTCATCCGCTCGCGGCGTGCTCGGCGCGCGCCGCCGCGTGCAACTCCTGCAGCGAAACCGGCTCGACACCTCCCTCGCGCCGCGCGGCGATCGCGCGGGTCACCGCGGAGGCGCCGGTCATCGTCGTGATGCAGGGGATCCCCTTGCGCACCGCGGCGGAGCGGATCTCGTAGCCGTCGGCGCGGGCGCCGCTGCCCGTGGGGGTGTTGATCACGAGGTCGACCTCGCCCTCGCGGATGAAGTCGACGACGTGCGGCGACCCGTCGCCGATCTTGTTGATCGCCCGTACCGGGATCCCCATCCGCGAGACCGCCTGCGCGGTCCCGGAGGTGGCGATGATCTTGAAGCCGAGGTCATGGAAGCGCGCGGCGAGCTGGGTCGCGGCGGCCTTGTCGGTGTCGGTGACGGTGATGAACACCGTCCCGTCCGCCGGCAGCGCGACGCCGGCGGCCTCCTGGGCCTTGCCGAACGCGCTCGGGAAGTCGTGGGCGACGCCCATCACCTCTCCGGTGGACTTCATCTCCGGGCCCAGCACCGAGTCGGCCCCGGCGAAGCGCGCGAACGGGAGCACCGCCTCCTTCACCGAGACATGGCCGTTGTGCATCGTCGGCAGCTCCTGGTCGGCCAGGCGTTCGCCCAGCATCAGCCGGCAGGCGATCTTGGCCAGCGGCGCCCCGATCGCCTTGGAGACGAAGGGCACGGTTCGCGAGGCGCGGGGGTTGGCCTCGATTACGTGCAGCTTGCCCCCGGCCACCGCGTATTGGATGTTGATCAGGCCGATCACCCCGAGCTCCAGGGCGATCCGCCGGGTGGTGTCCGAGATCTCCTCGAGCATCTCGGCGCCCAGGCTCATCGGCGGGATCACGCAGGCCGAGTCGCCGGAGTGGACGCCTGCCTCCTCGACGTGCTGCATGATCCCGGCGGCGGCACAGTCCTCGCCGTCGGCGAGCGCGTCGACATCGACCTCGATCGCGTCCTCGAGGAAGCGGTCGAGCAGCAGCGGGTGCTCCTGGTCGGCCTTGACGTTGGCCTCGACGTAGGCGCTCAGGCCCTCGGAGGAGTAACAGATCTCCATCGCCCGGCCGCCGAGCACATAGGAGGGCCGCACCAGCAGGGGAAAGCCGACGTCCTCGGCGATCACCGCGGCCTCCTCGGCCGAGAGCGCGGTCCCGTACGGGGGATGGGCGATCCCCAGCCGGCGCAGCAGCGCCCCGAAGCGCCCGCGGTCCTCGGCCAGGTCGATCGCGTCCACCGGCGTCCCCAGCAGCGGCAGTCCGGCGGCCTCGAGGTCCTTCGCCAGTCGCAGCGGGGTCTGTCCGCCGAACTGGACGATCACTCCCTCGGGGTGCTCGACCTCGGCGACCGCGAGCACGTCGGGGGTGGTCAGCGGCTCGAAGTAGAGGCGGTCCGAGGTGTCGTAGTCGGTCGAGACCGTCTCCGGGTTGCAGTTGACCATGACCGCGTCGCGACCCGAGTCGCGCACCGTCATCGCCGCGTGCACGCAGCAGTAGTCGAACTCGATCCCCTGCCCGATCCGGTTCGGCCCGGCGCCGAGGATCATCACCGAGGCGCGATCGCCCCGGCAGACCTCGCCGATCAGCGCCGGGTTGCGCTCGTGGGCGGAGTAGTAGTAGGGGGTGCGGGCCTCGAACTCGGCGGCGCAGGTGTCGACGGACTTGAACGTCCGGCCCATCCCCTCGGTCCCGTCGCCCTCGGTCGCCAGCGCCTTCAGCTCGCGCAGGAACCAGGGGTCGACCGAGGTGCGGCGACCGACCTCCTCGATCTCGACGCCCCGGCGAAACGCCTCCAGCACCAGGTCGAACCGGTCCGAGGCGGGGGCCTCCAGGCGCTTCAGCAGCTCCTCGGTGTCGGCGGGCGCGACCGCGTCGTCGTCGAGCTCGCGGGAGCGCATCGCCTTGGCGAAGGACTCGCGGAAGGTTCGCCCGATCGCCATCGCCTCCCCGACCGACTTCATATGCGTCGTCAGCCCGCCTTCCGCGCCGGGGAACTTCTCGAAGGCGAAGCGCGGGACCTTGACGACGACGTAGTCGATCGTCGGCTCGAACGACGCCGGCGTGGCCCGGGTGATGTCGTTCTCGATCTCCTCCAGCGCGTAGCCGACCGCGAGCCGGGCGGCGATCTTGGCGATCGGGAAGCCGGTGGCCTTGGAGGCCAGCGCCGACGAGCGCGAGACCCTGGGGTTCATCTCGATCACGACGATCTCGCCGGAGGCCGGATTGACGGCGAACTGGACGTTCGAGCCCCCGGTCTCGACCCCCACCGCCCTGATCACGCGCAGGGCCTGATCGCGAAGCTCCTGGTACAGGGGGTCGGTCAGGGTCTGCGCCGGGGCGACGGTGACCGAGTCGCCGGTGTGCACCCCCATCGGATCGATGTTCTCGATCGAGCAGACGACGACGACGTTGTCGTTGCGGTCGCGCATCACCTCCAGCTCGAACTCCCCCCAGCCGAGGACTGACTCCTCGACCAGCACCTGGTTGATCGGGCTCGCGGCAAGGCCCTCCGAGACGACCTGGTGAAGCTCGGTCTCGGTGTGGGCCACCCCTCCGCCCTGGCCCCCCAGCGTGAACGCCGGGCGGATGATCGCCGGCAGCTTCAGCGAGCCCGCGGCGAGCCCCTGCTCGGCCTCGCTGACGGTGGTCGCGATCGTCGACCAGGGGACCCTCAGCCCCGCGCTCTCCATCGTCTCGCGGAAGGCCTCGCGGTCCTCGGCGCGGTGGATCGCCTCGTAGTCGGCGCCGATCAGCTCCACCCCGAACCGCTGCAGGACGCCGTCGTCGTGCAGCGCCTTGGCCAGGTTCAGCGCCGTCTGCCCGCCCAGCGTCGGCAGCAGCGCGTCCGGGCGCTCGCGCTCGATCACCCGGGCGACCGAGCCGGGCGTCAGCGGCTCGATGTAGGTGCGGTCGGCGAACTCTGGGTCGGTCATGATCGTCGCCGGGTTGGAGTTGACCAGCACCACCTCGTAGCCCTCCTCGCGCAGCACCTTGCACGCCTGCACCCCGGAGTAGTCGAACTCGGCCGCCTGGCCGATCACGATCGGCCCGGAGCCGAGCAGCAGGATCCTGTGGATGTCGTCACGCCTGGGCATCAGTCGCCTGACTGCTCACTGCCCGTTGCGAACTGCTTGCTCAAGCCGCCATCTCCAGGAACCTGTCGAACAGGTGGCGGGCGTCGTGCGGGCCGGGGCCGGCCTCGGGGTGGTACTGGACGGTCGCCCCCGGCACGTCCTTGAGGACCAGGCCCTCGACGGTGCGGTCGTAGAGGTTGAGGTG
>JBKJZF010000275.1:0-2972 GCA_046715315.1 Solirubrobacterales bacterium
GTCGTTCCCGATCGCTGGGCGCCGACGCCGACGAAGTCGGGCGGGCCCGTGGCCCAATCGCGCTGCATGAATGCCCGCCGGCGACGAATCAGGGGGCGGGCCACCGGGGCGACCATGCGCCTGATGCGATCCGTCGGCATCACTCAGCATCCGCCCCCGCCCCCCCGCGGGGCCCGGCGGCGACCTGCCTTGACAACCCCTCGCTGAGAGGGGTTCGCGGCGCGTACTCCAGATCCGCGGCCGCCTTCTCGATGCTGGCGCTCGTGTGGCGAGCATCCCCCGGCACGGGAGGCAGGTGGCGCACCGCCACCTCGTGGCCGACCAGCTCGCCGAGGCTCTCGATGACGTCGAGGACGGTCGCCTGCGACCCGCCGGCGATGTTGTAGACCTCGCCGGGTCGCCCGGACGACCCGGCGGCGATGGTGGCGCTGACGGCGTCGTCGACATAGGTGAAGTCGCGGCTCTGCAGCCCATCGCCGAAGACCTCGATCGCCTCGCCGTCGGCGACCGCCTGGATGAACCGGGTGAAGGCCATGTCCGGCCGCTGGCGCGGGCCATAGACGGTGAAGTACCTCAGCATCACGACCGGCACCTCGAAGCGCGAGAAATACAGGCGGCAGAGGTGCTCGCCCGCGAGCTTCGTGACGCCGTAGGGCGAGACCGGCCGCGGCGATGCGTCCTCGGGCGTGGGCATCCGCTCCGCGTCGCCGTAGATCGACGAGGAGGACGCGAGCACCAGGCGATCGACGCCGAAATCCCTCACGGCCTCCAGCAGCAGCTGGGTCGCCAGCAGGTTCTCGTTCAGATAGATCTCGAATTCGCGGCCCCAGCTGCGCCGGACCCCCGGTTGCGCCGCGAGGTGAAAGACCACGTCGACGTCCGCGAGGCAATCGCCGAGATCCAACTCCCGGAGGTTGCCCTCGACCAGCCGGAACCCCTCGGAACGAACCAACCCCTCGAGGTTCTCCCGCTTCAGCTTCGGGTCGTAATAGTCGGTGAAGCCGTCGATCCCCACGACGCTCACCCCCGAGTCGACCAGCCGCTCGCCCAGATGCGAGCCGATGAAGCCCGCGACCCCTGTTACCAACGCCCGCATGACAGGCGGTCAGGGTAATGGACGGATCAGCCGCGCCGCAGCGCCCTCGCGGACATGCTCCAGAGGTACCGGATCTCCTCGCGCGACAGCGCCTTCGTCGCCACCAGGCTCGCCAGGAACACGGCGCTGCCACCGACCAGGCCGACGATCCACTGGAGCGCTGAGAGATCGGCGGTGCCGACCAGCGCCAGCACCGCGGCCATCCCCCCGGCAGCCACGAGCGAGCGCGCCGCGCGGGACGCCAGCGGCGTCAGCTCCAGGCCGAGCAGCCGGTGCGCCAGCCACAGGTGGCCGCCGACGTAGAGGGAATATCCGATGTCCGAGCCCACGGCCGCGCCGAGAACGCCGATCTCGGGGATCAGGACGACGTAGATGCCGGCCGCCACCACGACCGTCGCGATCGAGATCGGGATCCTGCGCCGCCCCTCGCCCGCGTAGTTGAGGGGCGAGATCAGCAGCGGGGCGAGGCCACCGACGAACACGAAAGGGGTCAGGGCCCTGAGGACCTCGGCGGACTCGAGGAACTCGGGCCCGAGCGCCAGCCTGACGATCGGCTCGGCCCAGACCAGGAGGAAGGCGACAAGTCCGGCCTGGAGGATCACGACGTATCCGAGTGCGCGCGTCAGCGCTCTCAGGTTGGGAGGCTCATCGGGATGGCGAGCCAGTCGCGGCGCGACGCCCTGCGCGAGGGCGTAACCCGGATATCCGAGGAACCCGAGCAGTCGCAGCGGCGCGCTGTAGATCCCGACGGCGCTGGTGGTGAGGAAGGCGCCGAGCAGCAGCACGTCGAGCTGCGCGAAGATGGCGGAGGCGCTGCTGACGACGAGCATCGCCCCCGCGTAGTTGACGAAGTCCCGCCGGGCCACGGGGCTGCCGGGGGTGTGGAAGAGCGGCGAGCGGCCCAGGACCCGCCCGAGCAGGAAGAGGCCGAGCAGGGCGCCGAAGCCGTAGCCGATCGCCCTCCCGAACGCCGCGCCCGTGGCGCCGCCGCCGAGCAGGACCAGCCCGATCGAGGCGGTGAACTCCATCGCCGACTCCGAGATCACGACGGTGAAGGAGCTGGCGGCTCGCCGCAGCGCGACGAAGACCGTGTAGATGAAGTTCATCACGCTCTGCCCGAAGAACGCGATGGCCACGCCCCGCAGCGGCCACTCCAGCTCGGGCGCGTTGTAGAGGTCGGCGATCGGCCCGGCGAGGGCGAACAGGGCGACGGCGATGGCCGCCGCGGTCAGCAGCCTGATCCGCAGCGCCATTCCCAGCACACCGGTGATCGCGGCGGTGTCACCGTGCCGCTCCGCCACGTAGCGAGCCACCGCCTGCGAGGTGGCGCCGGACGAGGCTCGCCGCAGCAGGCCGGTGACGCTGAGCGCGAGGGCGAACGTCCCATATCCGGCGGGGCCCAGCTCTCGGGTCAGGAAGATCGTCAGCGCCGCGGTGAATGCTGCGGTGCTCATCTGCGCCGCGAACGCGAACACCGCGTTGCGGCTGATCGTGTCGCCGCGAGCCGGCGGTTCGTCGGGAGCCTGGTCGTTCACCCGACGGCGACCGTCGATTCCAGCAGCCGGGCCAGCCGCTCCGCCTGGTGCTCGCGAAGGTGGGCTCGGGCGAACGAGCGGGCGCGCTCGCTCAGCCGCTCGCCCAGGTCCGGGTCCGAGCGCAGCCGCCGGACCGCCTCGGCCAGCGCCTCCGCGTCGCCGTGCGGCACCGCCAACGCGATCTGCTCCTGCTCGACCAGCCGGCGCAGCTCGCCGCGGCAGGCGGCGATCACCGGGCGACCGACCGCACAGACGTCGTAGAGTTTGGCCGACACGGTCGCGCCCTGGTGCTCGGAGACGAGCAGCGCGTCCGCCGCCCGCAAGTGCGAGGCGGCCAACGC
>JBKJZF010000276.1:0-9043 GCA_046715315.1 Solirubrobacterales bacterium
GTCGAAACCTACTTCGCGCGCTTCGGCAAGGAGACATACCTGGTCGGCGACGCCGCCCGCAAGGATTCCGACGGCTACTTCTGGGTGATCGGGCGGATCGACGACGTCATCAACGTGTCGGGCCACCGACTGTCTACCGCTGAGGTCGAGGCGGCGATCGTCTCCCACCCCAAGGTCGCCGAGGCCGCCGTGATCGGCCAGACCGACGAGGACACCGGCCAGGCGATTTGCGCATTCGCGACACTCCAGGGCGACGACGACGAGGGCTCGCAAGAAGTCGGGGCTGAGATCCGCGAGCACGTCGCCACGCGAATCGGAAAGCTCGCCCGCCCGAAGCGGATCATCTGGGCCTACGACCTGCCGAAGACCCGCTCGGGCAAGATCATGCGCCGCCTGCTCCGCGACATCGGCGAGGGCCGCGAGCTCGGCGACGTGACCACGCTGCGCGACACCGACGTGGTCTCCAGGCTCGACGAGATCGTCAAGGAGCGCTCCTCGGGCGGCGAGGGCTGAGCGAGTCGCGCAGCACTGCGCGGCGAAGCTTGCCGCTCGGGGTCCGTGGCAGGGAGTCGGCGAACTCGACGATGCGGGGGAACTTGTAGGGCGCGGTGGTCGCCTTGACGTGGTCCTGGAGCTCGCGCACCAGCTCGTCAGAGGCCTGCGCGGGATCGGTGAGCACCACCACTGCCTTCACCACTGCCCCGCGCGCGGGGGCGGGAGCCCCGATCGCGGCCGCCTCGGCGACCGCGGGGTGACTGAGCAGCGCCGATTCGACCTCGAAGGGCCCGATCCGGTAGCCGGAGGAGAGGATCAGGTCGTCGCGGCGGCCCTCGTGGAAGAGATAGCCGTCGGCGTCCTCGCGGACGAGGTCACCGGTGGCCCACCATTCTTCGTCGATCAGCGCCGGTGGCCCGTCGGCGCCCAGGTAGCGCGAGAAGAAGGTGGGGGAGGTGGCCGCGCGGACCTGGAGCTCATCGTCGGCGATCCGGATCTCGATGCCGGGGAGTGCCTGGCCCATCGAGCCCTCCCGGACCTCGCGGCCGACCAGGTTGCCGCTCACGTGGCCCGTCTCGGTCTGACCGTAGCCGTCGCTGATCTCGAGCCCCCACGCCTCGCGGAAGCGATCGAGAACGTCGGCTCCAAGCGGCTCGCCGGCCGAGACGGCGCGCCGCAGGTCCGGCAGCGGCCGCAGCTCGCTCTGGGAAGCAAGCATCCGATACTCGGTCGGCGCCTGGCAGAGCACGCTGACGCCCTCGCGCTCGCAGATGGCGAGACGGTCGGCGGGATCAAAGCGGGCGTCGCTGATCAGCGACGCGGCGCCCATCAGCCACGGGGCGACGAAAACGTTGCGCGCCGACTTCGACCAGCCGGTGGCGGTCGTCACCCAGACCAGATCGCCGTCGCGGGCACCGAGCCAGTGCTCGGCCTGGGCGCGCTGGCCGAGCAGATAGCCGGTCGTGTGCAGCGCCGCTCGCGGCTGGCCGGTGGTCCCCGAGGTGAAGACCACGAGCGCCGGGTCTGTGGGGTCAAGCGAGATGACCTCCATCGGGATCTCCTGTGGGCGGTCCTCGTCGAGCGCCGAGGCGACGTCGGCCATCGTCATGCACTCGACTCCGCCGGGCATCTCGCCCAGCAGGTCCTCCTCGCCGACACAAAGCACGGGGTTTGCGACCGCGATCCGGTGCTCCAGGTCCCCCCTGCGCAGCTGCGTGTTGCACGGCAGCGCGATCGCGCCCATCCGCCAGCAGGCGAGCAACGCCAGCACCCACTCGACGCGGTTTCCGACCAGGGTCATGACGACATCTCCCCGATGGACGCCGCGCGTGGCCATCGCGCCCGACAGCCCTGCGGCGCGCGCCCCCAGCTCGCCCATGTGCCACAGGCGCCGCTCGCCGTCGCGCGAGAGGGCGACCAGCGCCGGCTTCGACGCGCGGTGGCGGTCGAGGACTTCGGTGATGAAGTTCACGCGCAGGGCCCGGCGATCACGGTCGGCGTAGTCTGCCGGAGATAGCAGGCCGAGATCGAAGGAGCATGATGGGAAAGCGCAGCAGCTACGAGCCGGGGACGTTCTCCTGGGTGGACCTGGCGACGACAGACCCCGAGGCCGCGAAGGCCTTCTACGGAGGTCTGTTCGGCTGGGAGGCCGACGACATGCCGATCCCCGACGGCGGCGTCTACTCGATGATGAAGCTCGGCGACGAGACGGTCGCCGCGATCTCCGCACAGCAGCAACAGCAGCGCGACGCCGGGATCACGCCCTACTGGTTCAACTACGTCACGGTCGCTAGCGCCGACGCAGCGGCCGAGGCCGTCAAGGAGGCCGGAGGCTCGATCCACATGGAGCCCTTCGACGTGATGACGGCGGGGCGAATGGCCGTCGCGGCCGATCCGACCGGCGCGATGCTCGGGCTGTGGGAGCCCCGGGACCACATCGGTGCCACCCTCGTCAACGAGCCCGGCAGCCTGGCCTGGAACGAGCTCGCGACGAACGACGTCGCGGCAGCCCAGGGGTTTTACGAGCAGGTCTTCGGCTGGAAGATCGAGCCGGTGGACACCGGCGGCGGCCCGCCCTACTGGATGATCGGCCACGAGGGTGGCGGGGGCGGCCGCAACGGCGGCATCCGCGAGCTCGCGCCGGAGCAGGCCGGGGCCGGCGTGCCGCCGCACTGGCTGCCCTACTTCGGCGTGGCGTCGGCAGACGCCGCGGTCGAGAAGGCCGGCGCGTCCGGGGGCCAGGCGATGTTCGGTCCGGTCGACCTGCCCGCGGGGCGGATCGCGGTGCTGAGCGACCCGCAGGGCGCGACGTTCGCCGTCTTCGAGGGCGAGTTCGACGACTGAGAGTCGGTTAGGACTTCCCCGGGCGGCTGGTGAGATGCCAGCCGCCGCACCAGTCGCACCGGTAGACGCCGAGGGTCCGGCCCTCCATCTTCGCCTCATAGGCGGCGTCGTCGGCCTCGCGCTCGGTCTCGAACCGGCGCTTGCTCCTGCATGCCTGCAGCGGGTTGGCGCTGCGAAAGCTCTCGTCGTCCACGGGTCAGCGTGTCAGCTCGGTGCCGTCGTAGAGCTTCTTGACGCGGACGGTCCCGGGAGGCGCCGCGTCGAGGCAGAGCCGGCAGAGCACGCACTCGTCGAGGTTGGGGCGGACGATCTTCACCCCGCCGTCGGCGGCGGCGAAGATGTCGACCGGGCAGACCTCCTCGAGCTTGCGGGCGAGCTCCGGGTCGGAGGCCGCCGGCTCGTCGACCTCGACATCGATGAACACTCCATCCAGCTCGGTCATGCGGCCCCCAGCTTCTCGTTGACGCGGGCCGGGATCTCGTCGATCCGCTCGACCACGGGGATGCCCGCCGCCTCGAGGCGGGCGATCTTCTCGGTCGCGGAGTCTTCCTTGCCCTCGACGATCGTGCCTGCGTGTCCGAAGGTCATGCCCTGCATCTCCTCGTCGTCCATGAAGCGGCCCGCCATGAAGGCGACGATCGGCAGCCGCGACCCGGCCTGCTCCCGCCAATCCACGAGCTCGGCCTCCATCCGCCCGCCGGGCTCGGTGTAGATCACGATCGCCTGCGTCTGGGGATCGTCCTCGAACAGGGGCATCAGCTCGGCGTAGGTCGAGCCGATGATCGCGTCGCCGCCGATCGAGATCGCGGTCGAGACGCCGAGGCCGGCGGCCGTCAGGGTTGAGGAGATCTCGGTGGTCATCCCGCCCGAGCGGGACATCACGCCCACCGGTCCCGGCGAGTAGGCCTTGGCTGCGTCCTTGGCCGGCCCCCCGATGCCGCCCATCTTCGCCACCCCTGGAACGATCAGGCCGAGGCAGTTGGGGCCGATGATGCGGGCGCCGCGCTCGTTGGCCAGCTCGACCATCTGGGCGACGTCGGCCCGCGGGATCCGCTCGGTGACGATCACGATCAGCTTGATGCCGTTCTCGATCGCCTCCAGCACGGCGTCCTTGGTGAAGGCGGGGGGGACGGTGACGACCGCACCGTCGGGCGGCGAGCCGTGATCTGAGACGACCTGCTCGACGGTGTCGAAGACTTCAACGCCGTGGACCTCGCGACCCTTGCGCCCCGGGGTGACGCCGCCGACGATCTTCGAGCCGAAGTCGAGGCACTCGCGCGTCAGGTTGACCGCCTCGCGCCCGGTGATCCCCTGGACGATGAAGGTGAAGTCCTCTGAGAGGAGGATCGGCACCCTAGGCCTCGTGCCCTTGGATCTTCGCCACAGCCGTGCCCGCCGCGTCCCACATGGAGACCGAGCGGTCGTTGAACTCGATCCCGTACTTGCCGAGGATCTTCGCGCCCTCTTCCTCCCAGGCGCCGGGGATGCGGAAGACGGCGATCGTCTCGGCGGGGTCCTTGCCAAGCTCCAGGCAGGCCTTGATCACGCCCCGGGCGACGATGTCCACGCGGGTGTTGGAGACGATCGACATCATCACGGCGATCTTCTCCACGCCTTCCTTGCGCAGCACCTCCATCGCCAGGCCCTTCGACTTGGCGACCGACGGGTTGCCGCCGATCTCGGCGTAGTTGGCGGGGCTGCCGCCCTGGCTGCGAACCGCGTCGGTGAGCGTCAGCGAGCCGCCTCCGGCGCCGATCACGAGCCCGAGGTTGCCGTGGAAGCCGTGGTCCTTGCCCTGGATCACGCCGCGGTGGTCGGCGGCGTCGATCGCCTTGACGTTGCGCTCGAAGTCGCTCGGCTCATACAGCTCGCGCGGCTCGTCGAGGTCGACGCCGATCTCGGTCAGCATCTTGCGGTGGCGGCCGACCGCCTCGTCCTCCATCTCCATGTGGGCGTCGAGGGCGACGAACGACCCGTCCGCCAGTCGCGCCAGCGGGTTGATCTCGGCCAGGGTCATGTCGAAGTCGCGCTGCAGGCGGGCGAGCTTGGCGAGCACGGCGCTGGCGCGGTTGAGCTCGGAGCCGGTGATCCCGCAGCGGGCGACCGCCTGCCTGGCCTCGAAGTCCGCGATCGGGTGCAGGTTCGAGAGGTGTCCGCGCCCGACGTGGTCGGGGTGGGAGGCCGCGACCTGCTCGATGTCGATCCCGCCCATGTCCGAGAACAGCATCATCGGCCGCTTTGCCCGACCGTCCCAGAGCACGGCCGCGTAGTACTCCTGCTCGATCTCGGCCTTGGGGTCGACGAGGACGCCGACCGGCATGTGGCCGCCGATCTCGAGCTCGAGGATCTCCGCGGCGTGGGCCTCGGCCTCGGCGGGCGAGTCGGCGAACTTGACGCCGCCCGCCTTCATCCGCCCGCCCGTCAGCACCTGCGACTTGACGACGACGGGGCCGCCGATCTCGTCGGCGGCCTGCCGTGCCTCCTTGGGCGTAATGCAGAAGCCGTACTTCGTGACCGGGATGCCGGCCCGCTCGACTATGCGGCGTGACTCGTACTCATAGAAGCGCATCAGGGCGTCGCGGGCAGGGGATCTCGCTCGAAGGTCGCCTGGTCGAGGCCGCAGGTCGTTCCCTGGTCGAGGTTGTGCCCGACCGAGTCGAGCGGGGCATCGCAGCTCTCGGCGCCACCCAGGTCGGCGCCGATGATCGTGTTCTCCAGCCGGGTCGTGAGCTCGGAGTAGATGTTGGCGGCGCGGTGCTCGCCGGGATCGCTCTCGAACGGCGCCTCGTTCGCGGTGATCGTCGTCTGCTCGATGTTCACGATCCCGCTCCCGGCGAGCTCGCTTTCGACGTAAGGCCACCGCCGCTGGAGTAGCTGAGGGCTGGGTCCGGAAGGGGAGAGAGGTTGGCGGTGATCGTCGAGTCGATGACGTGCAGGTTGGCGTCCCCGGGGCGCGTCAGGACCCCGCCGCCTCGTGGAGCACGGTTGCCCTCGATCGTGGTCCCCGAGATCACGTTCGCGGAGCCGTCGGTGGCGGCCGTCATCACCCCGCCCGCAAACGAGTCGGCGCGATTTCCGCTGACCGTGGACGGTGGGGTCTCGATCCCGACGGAGTTCGTGCCGGTCGTCGGCACCAGCTCGAAGACGCGGTCCGCGGCGGTCTGCTTGATCACGCTGCGCTTGGCGCTCTTCCCCCGGATCTTCAGCTCATCGTCGGCGAGGTCCAGGTCGCCCTTGCGCGCGGCGTCCTCATCGGCGCCGCTGCGGGTGAGCTTGTAGGGGCGATCGGAGGCCGGGAGGACGATCTTGTCGTAGCCGTCGCGCTCGTTCGCGAACGATGCTGCCAGCGACGCACCGAGAACCGCCCGCCGGGTTGCCCGAATCTTCACTGGCATCAGGATACGCGTACGCCCTAGCGCGCTGAATCGAGGAAGCCGCCCAGCTCAGAGACCAGCGGGTTCAGCTCCGGCAGCGCGGTGAGCGGGTCGAGGTGGCTCATCTGCGCCTCGGAGTTGAGCAGGACCGAGCGCCGCTTCGGAACCTTCGACCTGCGGATCAGCTCGCGCGCGCCTTTGAGCACGCCGCCGTCGGTGAGGTCGGTCTGCAGCGCCATGATCGGGACGTCGATCTTGGTGGTGTGCCAGAGGCGGAGCCCGAGCAGATTGGCGACCGGGTTGCGGCGCATCTTGTTGGCGCCGTTGACGTCGATCGAGAGGCGCCGCGGGAAGTACCACTCGATCGCGTTCGCGGGCTCCTGGCCGAAGGTCTGGGCGACCCGTTCGACCGTGCTCACCTCGCCGTCCTCCCAGTCGCGCGGCGTTCCCGAGGCCGCCAGTTGCCCGGCGCGGACGTGAATCAGGCTCAGCGCCGGCGGCGAGGTGGTGTCGTCGAAGGCGTAGCCGAGCAGCGCGCGATTGGTCACCGGGAACGGTGGGTTGAAGATGGCCGGCAGCAATGGGAAGGCCTGCAGGGGGGAGGCGCCCGTGGGGTCGTCGAGCGCGTACAGGGCCCCCATCTCGGCGAACACGCCCGAGGCCCAGGGGAAGCCGACGTTGATCAGGTCGGCGAAGGGGTTTGCCGGAAGCTGCGAGAGCTGGAACTTGGCCTGTTCGCGGTCGTATCCGTCGAAGGTCCCGAGCAGGCCTCCGTCGATCAGGACCAGCCCCGAAAGGTCGCGATAGCCGGGCTCGCCGTCGAAGTCCCATGCGGCGTAGGCGGCCGCCGTCGAGGCTCCGAGCGAGTGCCCGCCGAGGAAGACCTCGCGGCCGCCCTCCGCGGCCGCCTTGACCACCTCGCGAGTGTCGTCGAGCGCCACCCTCAGCCCCCACCTGGTCGCATACTGCGTTTCGCTCGCGAACAGCGGCTGGTAGTGGTCGGTGATCTCCGGGCGGAGGATCCAGTTGAGGTAGTAGTCGAGCGCCTGCTGCGGCGTCGCTGTCCCGTCGAGGGCATCGGCGAACACCGAGGTGTCCTCGAGCCCCTGCGAGCGGCGGTCGAGCGCCCACACCTGCAGGTCGGGCGTGGCGGCGACGATCTCCTGCGCCAGCAGGGTGAAGTCGCCGGCGCCGCCGGAGGTACCGGGGACGAGGACGAGCACGCGGCCGGCGTCGGTTGGGCCGAACTTGCTGACGTAGACCTGGTCGAGCTCGGGCGGGCCCGCGGCGGGGGCGCCCGGGATTGTCTCGACGGTGACGGGCGGGGCGTCGGCCTCGGCCGGCGCGCCGGCGACGAGGGCGACGACCGTCGTCGCAAGCATCGTCATCAGCCCTGCTCTCATCCCTGTGCTCTCCCCTTCATGCAAGCCGGCGTCACCCTAGCAACGCGCCGTAGGGCAGAATGTCTGTACGCCCCGCGGAGATCCCGCTGGGCGTTCCCCGTTTAGCCACGACACTAGGAGTTGACCAGACCGTTGAGTGAGACGACGAGAGCAGCCACGGAGGCCCCGACGACGCATGCCAGGCTGATCTCCTGGGTCGAAGAGGTCGCTGCGCTGACCGAGCCCGCCTCGATCCACTGGTGCGACGGCTCCGCGGAGGAGTACGACCGCCTCTGCCACAAGCTGGTCGACAACGGCACCTTCGAGAAGCTCTCCGACGCCAAGCGGCCCAACTCCTACCTGGCGCGGTCGGACCCGGGCGACGTAGCCCGGGTCGAGGACCGCACCTACATCTGCTCCGAGCGCAGCGAGGACGCCGGGCCCCCCAACAACAGGCGCGACCCGGCCGAGATGCGCGAGGTCTTGAGCGGGCTCTTCCGCGGCTCGATGAGGGGCCGGACGATGTACGTGGTGCCGTTCTCGATGGGGCCGCTGGGATCGCACATCTCCCACATCGGCGTCCAGCTCACCGACTCGGCCTACGTCGCCACGTCGATGAGGATCATGACCCGGATGGGACAGGGGCCTCTCGACGTGATCGGGGCCGACGGCGAGTTCGTGCCCTGCCTGCACTCCGTCGGCGCACCGCTGGCCGAGGGCGAGCAGGACGTCTCCTGGCCGTGCAACCCCGACAACAAGTACATCGTCCACTTCCCCGAGAGCCGGGAGATCTGGTCCTATGGGTCCGGATACGGCGGCAACGCGCTGCTCGGCAAGAAGTGCTTCGCCCTGCGGATCGCCTCGGCGATGGCTCGCGACGAGGGCTGGCTCGCCGAGCACATGCTGATCCTCAAGCTCACCTCCCCCGAGGGGGAGGTCAAGTACGTCACCGGTGCCTTCCCGTCGGCTTGCGGGAAGACCAACCTGGCGATGCTGATCCCGACCCTGCCCGGCTGGGGGGTGGAGACCGTCGGCGACGACATCGCCTGGATGAAGTTCGGCAAGGACGGGCGCCTGTACGCCGTCAACCCCGAGGCCGGCTTCTTCGGCGTCGCCCCGAACACGTCCCACAAGACCAACCCGAACGCGATGGCGACGATCGAGCGCAACACGATCTTCACCAACTGCGCTCTCACCGACGACGGCGACATCTGGTGGGAGGGCATGACGGGCGAGTCCCCCGAGCACGCGATCGACTGGAAGGGCAACGACTGGACGCCGGGCTCCTCGGAGCCCGCGGCCCATCCGAACGCGCGCTTCACAACGCCCGCCTCGCAGTGCCCCTCGAGCGCGCCCGAGTGGCAGGATCCTGGGGGGGTGCCGATCGACGCCTTCCTCTTCGGCGGCCGCCGAGCGACGGTGGTGCCGCTCGTGACCGAGTCCTTCGAC
>JBKJZF010000277.1:0-5231 GCA_046715315.1 Solirubrobacterales bacterium
GTGCTGCTCTACGTCGGCTATATCGCCGCGGCGATCGCCGCCGCCGTGTAGCTACCTGTAAGGCCGGACCCGCCATCGGCGAGCTTGATCGGCACTCGACAGGCTCCCGAATAATCGCGATCATGAAAGGCGCCCATGAAGATCACGGATGGCCTGGCGGACCCCGGGGTTCAAATACCGTCTCATAATGGCCGCTGAATGGTTGCTTGCTTGAAGGGATACCTAGAGCGCCTGCCGCAAAGGTTCGAGTTAAGGCGCTCGGCCGAGCAAGATCAGGCGTCGCCGTGCCAGCGGTCCATGTGCTCGGCGTGGGTCCTCAGATACGCCCCCGGCTTGAAGAAGCGGTCATAGAAGTCCAGGTCTAGGTGATGAGCCTGGACGTAGTTGAGGCAGAACACAGTCGGCACGGTGCCTGGGAACTTGCCGAAGGCGTCGAGGATGTACTGGGCCTGAAGGGTGACGCAGGCCTTGAACTCGCTCGAGAAGCGCTCTGCCGCCCCGCGGATCGCGGCGCTCTCGCTCCACGCCCCCGGGGTCTCCGCGTTGTGAGGGCCGCCGGATCCGAACTTCCGCTCGGCCACGGCCTCCACGGCCGCCCGCATGTCCTCGTAATGGGGCGGGCAGAAGGCCTCGAACACGCCGTCAAGGCCGGTCGGGTTCGGTGTGGACCAGCGCTCGTCCTCGTCGAAGCGGAAGCCGAGCCCGGGAATCTCGGGGTCGCCGGAGGCGCCCAGCATCGTGAACCGGGCGATGCCGTCGAACATCCATCCCCCCAGCCCCATCGCCTGCAGGGTGAGCACGCCCGCGTAGCAGCTAGTGGCAAGCTCGGCCGTGGCCTCAGTGAGCGCGTACTGCTCCGCGAAGGTGAGGGGAAAGGGCTCCTTGATGTCGACGAGACCGGAGAACTTCTCGATTCCCGGGATCTGGACATCGTGGACGTCGTCGTAGACGCAGTAGCCGTTCTGCGCAAAGAAGCAGAGGATGTTGAGGACCATCTGGGCGATGTCGGCCACCGGGATCACCAGCAGGGAGCCGGGCACGTTTGCGCACCAGGTGTTGTGGCCCTCCATGTAGGGCTCCTCAGCGGGCAGGTGGATGCGCTCGGCCGACAGCCTGCGGATCTGGGCCAGGTGCCGCTCGACCATCAGCTCCGGCGTGATCTCTTCAACCGCCGGGTCGACCAGAGCACCGGCGTCCCGGGTGGGAAAGAAGTAGGTCCCCGATTCGTCGGTGAAGAAGAGCTCGGCGGTGTGAAAGCCGGCGGCCGACGGGAAGGTGCGTCCGGCCGCGGCGCTCGGGTAGTTCGCGATGTGCGGCGCGTAGCGTGCGTGGCGGGTGATTCCGTAGTGCCACCCCGTTGTGCCTCCCATCGCAGAGAGGACGAGAGCTCGCTCCAGCTCGGTCAGGGGCAGCGGCTTGTGCTCGGACCTGTAGGCGAGCGGCCCATCGGGGATCTCGCCTCCGAGCGCAAAGCGGCGCGAGCGGCGGCCGATCAGCGCCTCCATCAGCGGGAACTGGGCCAAGTCCTCGAGCGCCCCGGCCCGCGCGGCAGTTTCCTCAACGATGGCCATGCCAGCCCTCCATGTTGAGTTTCCAGGAGTTTCGACTCGACCCTAGCGCCCACGGGGCGGACGCGCTGGCACGAGGTTGCACCACATCTGCGCCGCGGTGGCCAAACCGCCCCAGTCACCTATCTCATAATGGCCGCTTCACGCTTGCGAGGCTCAGGCGAGCGAGACCGCGACCTGCTCGAGGAGATCCATCGCCTCCTGCATGCCGTCCTCCATCCCGGAGTTGATGTGGGCGTCACGGTCGTCCTGGCTGGTGTGCTGCACGAGGTTCGTGACGGTCGTGCGCCCGTTGACCTCGGTGAAGGTCACGGTGTCCACCGCCTCCCCTTCGGGCATGGCCTCGTAGACCTCGGTCGAGACGAGGCGCTCGTTCTCGACGATCTCGCGGTACTCGCCGTGGAAGGCGACCTCGAATCCGCCATTCGCCACCATCACGTACCGCCACGCGCCGCCGACCCGCAGGTCGATCTCGATGCTGGTCACCTCGCCGCGCTCTCCGCTCCACCAGCGCTTGACCAGCTCGGGCGTGGTCCACGCCTCATACACCAGGTGCTTGGGTGCGTCGAACTCCGGCGTGATCAGGATCTGCATGTCCGTCGGGAGCGTCACCACTGCCGTACCGCTGCTTGTCACTGCCACCACCTCGTTCCTTCTTCCTTTGAGTTCCTCCGAGGCCACGATTTCGCCTCATCCCAGCCATCCTGCACTACCTTTGGTGGTGATGGATCTTGTCTGGCGTTGGATCGCGATCACCGCGGTGCTAGTCGGCAGCGTGGTGGTGGGCGCGGTGCTGATCGCCTTGAACGGCGCCGATCCGCCCCCCGGGACCTCTGCCTCGGTCCAGCAGGGCGAGGTGGCCGGAGCCGGAAACGAGCCGGCACCCGTCGACCACACGTTGGCGCTCCCCGACCGGGGGCACCGTGTCGTCTACGTCCTCCGCGGCCACCAGGTGGACCTCCACTCGTCGCCCGGCGGGCCGGTGATCAAAACCGTCGGCGACGAGACCGAGTTCGGCTCGCCGCATGTGTTCGCCGTCGCCGAGACCGAGCGCGGGTGGGTCGGGGTGCCCACCCCGTCGCTCGACAACGGCCTGCTCGCCTGGATCCGCCTCGACAGCCGGGATCTGGGGGCCGGCTACACGCAGTTCGAGCTGGTGATCGACCTCTCCGACCGTCGCGCCGAGGTCTTCGAGCAGGGCGAGGTCGTGCGCGCCTTCACCGTCAGCGTCGGCGCCCCGGGCTCGGAAACGCCGACGGGCCGCTTCGCGGTGACCGACACCTTCCGCCGGGGGCTCAACCCGTCCTACGGATGCTGCGCGGTGGCCCTTACCGCCCGCCAGCCGAACCTGCCGTCCGGCTGGCTCGGCGGCAACCGCATCGCCATCCACGGCACGTCGGGGCCGCTCGGGGTCGCGATCTCGTCGGGCTGCGTCCGCGCCGCCGATCGCGACGTTGGCGCGATCATCGACACGGCGCCGCTGGGCACGCCGGTGACCGTCCGCGAGTAGCCGGGCGTCAGAGGACCTCGAGCTGCTCAACCAGGGCGGCGTCGATGTCGTCGGCGAGCAGGTCGATGTCGGCCAGCTGCGCGCGATCTCCGGTGAGGCCGAAGAAGACGCCGCCGTCGTAGCTGATCACCCCGATCGAAAGCGCGTGGCCCTGCGGCGAGAGCGGCACGAACGGGTAGATCTCGCGCACCCGGTTCCCCAGCAGATAGAACGGCATCTGCGGTCCCGGCACGTTCGAGACGACGAGGTTCCAGGTCAGCGGCCGGGAGATCGCGCCGGCGAGCACGCGGTTGATCGTCGGCGGGGCGAAGCCGGTGGCCTCGATCACCAGCGAGGCGGCGTTGGCGTGCTCCGAGCGCTTCAGCCGCTGCGTCTGCTCGTGGATCAGCTCGAGGCGCCGCTTCGCGTCCTCGACGCCGAGCGGCAGCGGCACCTGCAGGGTCGCGATCCGGTTGCCGAGGTCGTGCTGTTCGTCCGAGCGGCGGATGCTCATCGGCACCAGCGCCACCAGCTGCTGCGGAACCGACTCGCCGCGGCGCTCGAACATCCGCCGCAGGCCGCCGGCGGCGACGGCCAAGATGACGTCGTTGACCGTGGCCTCGGTATCCCCGCGCGCCCGTTTGACCTGATCGAGCTCCGTGACCAGGAACCCGACCCGGCGGTCGCGCCCAATCTCCCGGTTGAGGAAGGTCTTCGGCGCTCGCGGGCCGCCGGAGGCGAGGCCGGCGAACCCCTCGGCGGTCTTGATCACCCGGCTGGCCGTCTCACGCGGCATCGTCAGCGCCTCCTGGGCGGTCTTGCGTGCCTGCCGCAGAGGGCTGCGAACCCGCTCGGACGCGGCGCGCACCAGCAGCATCTCCGGGCTCGGGGCGTCCGGGTCCCAGGCCTCGGAGGGCATCTCCATCTCGGTGCCGTCGGGGTTCGGGTCGAGCAGGATCGTGCCGACGTCGAGCGCGGAGACCCCGTCGACGAGCGCGTGGTGGGTCTTCGAGATCACAGCGTGGCGGTTGCCCTCCAGGCCCTCGATCAGGTACAGCTGCCAGAGCGGCCGCGCGAAGTCCAGCGGCTGCGACATCACCTGGCCGACGAGCTCTCGGAGCTGGGCCTCTGAGCCGGGCGCCGGCAGCGCCGTATGGCGGACGTGCCAGCTCAGGTCGAACGACGGGTCGTCGGCCCAGACCGGATTCGAGAGGCCGAGCGGGGTGGGGGTGACCTTCTGGCGAAACCGGGGCACCAGGGTGAGGCGCCGGTCGACGTGGGCGACCAGCTCGGAGAACGACGGCGGCCCGGAGTCGACGACGATCGTGCCGCCCACGTGGACATGGATCGTCCCCCGCTCGGCGAGCAGGGAGGACATGTCGGAGGCGGAGAGGCGTTCCAGCTCGTTCAAACGGGCCGAGCCTATTCGCGGAGCGCCATTCGCCCCCGGTTCAGCTCAGCGGATGAAGAGGATCTCGGAGTACTTCGGCAGCGGCCAGAGGTCGTCGGCTACGACCTTCTCGATCCGGTCGGCGACCTCGCGGACCCCGGCCATCGCCGCCAGCTGGCTGTCGCGGGCGAACTTCGCCAGCTCCAGGCCCTCGACCCCGTCCGGGTAGGCGTTCGCCTCGTCGAGATCGTCGATCGCCTTGGCGAACTCGTCCACCAGTGCCCGCGAGTTGTTCGAGAGCGCGCTCATGCCGGCGTCCTCGATCAGCTTCAGGTGACGCAGCACGGCGGGCAGGAGCATCGTCCGTGCGATCCGCGCCGCCGTCTCGGCCTCGATGTTGGCCCGGATCACGTACTGCTCGGTCCAGACCTCGAGCCGCGACTCCAGCTCGCGCTTGGAGAGCACGTTGTAGGCCTCGAAGGCCGCCACCGTGGGCTCGCTGACCACCTCGGGCAGCGCCTCCGGCGTCGTCCGCAGGTTCTTCAGCCCGCGCCGCTCGGCCTCGGCGTGCCAATCCTCCGAGTAGTTGTCGCCGCCGAACAGGATCCGCTTGTTCTGGGCGTAGGAGTCGCCGACGACCTCGGTGATCGCCTCGCCGCTGCTGCGGCCCGCGGAGGCCGCGCTCTCGACCTTGTCCGCGAGGTCGTCGATCGCCTCGGCGACGATCGTGTTCAGGACGGTGTTCGGGAAGGCCAGGGACTCGCTGGATCCCACGGCCCGGAAC
>JBKJZF010000278.1:0-9740 GCA_046715315.1 Solirubrobacterales bacterium
CCGCGACACCGACTACGACGTCTCCGACGAGGCCGACAACCTCCTGCAGGCGGTCGAGGAGGAGCTCAAGCGACGCCGCTTCGGCGAGGTCGTGAGGCTGGAGGTCGCGAGCGGGATGAACCGGCGCCTGCGAGAGCCGCTCGTGTCGGCACTGGGAATCGAGGACAACGAGGTCTACGAGGTCGAGGGGATGCTCGACTTCTCGGACCTCTTCGAGATCGCGGGCCTGGGCGGCTTTGCCGAGCTTCGCGACCCTTCGCACACCCCCGTCACCCAGCCGCGGCTGCTGGGAGAGGACGGAAACGAGGGCGACATCTTCGCCGCGATGCGTGAGGGCGACGTGCTCGTCCATCACCCCTACGACTCCTTCGTCACCTCGGTCGAGCGCTTCGTCGAGCAGGCGGTCGCCGACCCCAACGTGCTCGCGATCAAGCAGACGGTCTACCGGACGAGCGCCGACTCGCCGCTGGTGCCGTCGTTGATCGACGCCGCCGAGCGCGGCAAGCAGGCGGTCTGCATGGTCGAGCTCAAGGCTCGCTTCGACGAGCGGGCGAACATCCGCTGGGCGAAGAAGCTGGAGGAGTCCGGCGTCCACGTCGTCTACGGCATCCCGGCGCTGAAGACGCACTGCAAGTGCGTGCTCGTCGTCCGCCGGGAGGGCGAGGGAGTGCGTCACTACGTCCACGTAGGGACCGGCAACTACAACCCCAAGACCGCGCGCCTTTACACCGACCTCGGGCTGTTCACCGCGGACCCCGAGATCGGCTCCGACATCGCCGAGATGTTCAACTACCTGACGGGGTACGCGAGGCCGCGCCGCTACCGCAAGGTCAAGGTCGCGCCCTTCAACCTGCACTCGGCGATGCTCGAGGAGATCGAGCGCACGATCGCCGCCCACAGCCCCGAGCGCCCGGCCCGGATCCGGATGAAGATGAACTCGCTGCTCGACCCGGCCTCGATCCGGGCGCTTTACCGGGCCTCCCAGGCGGGGGTGCCGGTGGAGCTGAACGTGCGCGGGATCTGCGCCCTGCGCCCCGGGGTCGAAGGCGTCTCGGAGAACATCGAGGTCGTCTCGGTGGTCGGCAGCTTCCTCGAGCACTCCAGGATCTACTCCTTCGAGCGCCCCTCCGAGGACGAGAGCATCTACATCGGCTCGGCCGACCTGATGCCCCGAAACCTCTACAACCGCGTCGAGCTGCTGACCCCGATCGAGGACCCGCGCGTGCGGGCGGAGCTGCTCGACATCCTCGACCGCTCGCTCGCCGACGACGCCAACGCGTGGGCGTTGGGCCGCGACGGCGACTGGCGCCGGCGCGAGCCGGCCGCCGAGCCCCGCAGCGTCCAGCGCGAGTTGATCGAGCGCCACTCGGCGCGGGCCTCGGAGTCGGCGACGCTGTAGGTACCGCCTGCCTCGAACACGCGCGTCAGCCTGCCGCCTCGTAGCCTGCAGTCAAGATGGCGGTGCATGACGCGCAGGGATGGTGGCAGGCCGAGGCCGGACCGCTCGAGCCCCTGCCCGCACTGGCGGGCGAAACGACCGCAGACGTCGCCGTGGTCGGAGGCGGCTATACCGGCCTCTGGGCGGCCTGGTTCGCCAAGCAGCTCGAGCCCGAGGCGGACGTCGTCGTGGTCGAGGCGGACGTCTACGGGTCGGGCCCGAGCGGTCGCAACGGCGGCTTCGTCAACCAGCTGTGGTTCAGCCTGCCGGCGCTGCGCGAGCGTTTCGGGGACGCCGCCGCGCTGGCCCTGGTGCTGGCCTCGCGGGAGGCGGTCGACGGGGTCGGCCGCTGGTGCTCCTCAAACGACGTCGACGCCTGGTTTCGGCCCGGCGGCTACCTGCACGTCTCGACCACCCAGCTCCACGATGACACCACCGCGGCCGCGATCGCCGCCTGCCGCGAGCTGGGCGAGCCGCAGGCGTGCGTGCCGCTGAGCGCGGAGGAGGTGGCCGAGCGGTGCGCGTCGCCGCTGTTTCGCGGTGGTGCCTTCTACCGGGGCGCCGCAACGGTGCAGCCTGCTCGGCTCGCACGAGGGCTGCGCGAGCGCCTGCTCGACCGGGGGGTGAGGATCTTCGAGCGCTCGCCCGCCCGTCGCGTCAACGCAAGCGCCGGCGGGGTCGCGCTGACCACGCCCGCGGGATCGGTGCGAGCCGGCACCGCGGTCCTGGCCGCCGGGCCCTGGCTGGCCGGCCTGCGACAGCTGAGCCGGCGGATGACGGTGACCTCGAGCCACATGGTGGTCACCGAGCCGGTGCCGGACGTGCTCTCCGAGATCGGCTGGACCGGCGGCGAATGCATCACCGACTCGAGGGCGATGATCCACTACTTGCGGACGACGCGCGACGGGCGCATCGCCTTCGGCTGGGGAGGCGGGCCCGTCGTCTTGGGAGCCAGGCTCGGCCGCCGCGTGGATGTCAACCCCAGGCTCGCGGGCCAGGTGGGTGAGCATCTGCGCGGGTTCTTTCCGCAGCTCGAGGGCAGGCGGTTGGAGCACGCCTGGGGTGGCCCGATCGACGTCTCGCCCATCCACCTGCCGATGATCGCCGAGATGCCCGGAGGTAGAGCCTGGGCCGCCTATGGCTACACGGGCAACGGCGTCGGCCCCTCGCGCCTGGTCGGCCGCTCGCTGGCCGGGCTGGCGCTCGGCCACCGCGACGAGCACACCTCCCTGCCGCTGGTCGAGCCGCCGTCGGTGCGCGTCCCCCCGGAGCCCTTCCGCTACGTCGGCGGGGCGATCATGCGCTCGGCGATGCTGCGAACGGAGGCCGCCCACGCGGCCGGGCGCGAGCCCGGCCCGGTGACCTCGTTCGTGGCCGGATTCCCGAAGCGGATCGGGTTCCACATCGGCCGCTGAGCGGTCTGTCCAGCGCCGGGCGGCGGCGTACGATCGAGCCATGGACCGGCGGCGCATCGCCCACCTCGACATGGACGCCTTCTACGTCGCGGTCGAGCTGCTCCGTCGCCCCGAGCTTCGCGGCAAGCCCGTGGTCGTAGCCGGCTCGGGACCGCGCGCCGTGGTCACGACCGCCTCCTATGAGGCGCGGCCCTACGGGGTCGGCTCCGCCCTGCCCGCGTCGACCGCGCGGCGCCGCTGCCCGCAGGCGGTCTTCATTCCGCCCGACTTCGCCTACTACCGCGCCAAGTCAAACGAGGTGCGCGACCTGGTCGCCGAGGTGGGTGCGCCGGGCGAGTGGGTCTCGCTCGACGAGGTCTACCTCGACCTCAGCGAGGCCGAGTTCCCGGTTGAGGTGATGAGCGGGCTGGTGCGCACGATTCGCGACCGGGTCGGGCTCGACGCCTCCGTCGGGATCGGCCCCAACAAGCTGGTCGCCAAGGTCGCCTCCGACGCCGAGAAGCCGAGAGGCTTCGTGGTGCTGACACGGGAGCAGGCAGCCGACCGCTTCGCCGGCGAAAGGCCCCGGTTGCTCCCCGGGATCGGCCCGAAGACGGCGAAGCGCCTCGAGGGATACGGGGTGAAGACGATCGGCGCCCTGCAGCGGTGCACCCTCGCGGGCCTCCGCGATCGCTTCGGCGAGCGCCACGGCACCTACCTCCACGAGCTAGCGCATTTCCGGCACGACTCGGCGGTGACGACCGAGAGGGCGGCGAAGTCGCGATCGGTCGAGGACACCTTCGACACCGACGTCTCCGACCTCGCGGAGATGGAGGCGATCCTCAGGGGCCAGGCCGAACGGCTCGCGGCGACCCTGGTCAAGCGCCGGATCGCCGGCCGAACCGTGGCGATCAAGGTCCGGCTCGACGATTTCTCGACCGTGACCCGGGCCCGGACGCTGCCCGCGCCGGTGGACGACGCGGCGACGATCGGCTCGGTGGCGGTCGAGCTGCTGGGTGAGAACCGCCCGCAGCGGCCGGTGCGGCTGCTCGGTGTGCGCCTCGCGAGCTTCGCCGAGCCGGCGGAGCGGTCGCAGGGCGGGGCGGACCAGGACGAGGGCCAGACCAGGATCAGGCTGGACGCGGCCTAGCCTGCAAGCGCCATGACCAGCTCCCGGATCGCCCCGGGGTAGCGGTAGGTCAGACCGCCGTGCTTGCCCTCGAAGAGCTCAAGCGTGTGCTCGACTCCGAGCGCGTCCTGCTCCTTCGAGAAGGCCTGCGCCCCGAGGTCGAGGAAGTACTCGTCGGAGCGGCCGGCATCGAGGTGGATCCGCCTCATCGAGCGCAGCGCCTCGCCGTGGTCGGGCGCCATCCGCACCGGGTCGAGCGCGAGCCACCGCTGCCAGACCTCGTCGATCAGCCGGCCGGTGTCGAGCTCGAACGGCAGCAGCGCCTTGCCGGGGTTGTCGGGATCGGGGGAGTAGCAGCTGGCGTAGCCGTAGATCTCGAGCGGCTTGCCGTGGGCCTCGAAGCTGATCGTCTCGGCCTGCGCGAGGCGCTCGAAGAAGACGTCGTAGGAACCCTCGTAGTGATCGCGCAGCTCGCGGGCGACCTCGCGGAAATCGGACTCATAGCAGCACTCGAACAGCGCGTCGCCCGCGTGCGAGGCGAGCGCGCCGAAGACGTCGGGGCGCATCATCGGCACCACCATCGCCCCGTAGCCGCCCGAGGACTTCCCCGTCAGGCCGCGGCGGTCACGGTCGGCCGCCACCGGGTAGCGGCCGTCGACGAACGGCACCACCTCGTCGCAGAGGTACGACTGGTAGGGGCCGGTCGAGGAAGAGTCGAGGAACTGGGAGCCGCCGTAGGTGGTCCAGCAATCGACGAAGGCGACGATCGCGTCCGGGCAGCCCCCAGAGGCGAACATCTCGTCCAGGCGCTCGAACACGTGGCGCTCCCACGGCGGGCGGTTGTCCCACATGTCGAGCTGGCCGGTGAAGCCCTGGATCACGTAGACGGTGGGTAGCTCGACCGGGTGGTCGAGCTCGACCCCGGCGGGCGATAGACCCACAGCGGCCGCCGCGCCGGGTCGCCGAGGGGGTTGCCCTCGAGCAGCTCGGAGGCGACCACCAGCCGGTCGAGGCTGCCGGCCAGCGGGCGCTCCCAGGGCGAGCCGGCGGGCCCGTCTACCTCACGCAGCGACATCGTCGCGATCGTTCCCGCGCGCTCACCAGCGCGACGTGACGACCTTCTTGCGCGTGTAGAACTCGACCGCGTCGGTGCCGTTGGCATGCAGGTCGCCGTCGATCGAGTCCTTCCAGCCGGAGAAGGGGAACCAGGCCACCGGGGCGGCGACCCCGACGTTGACGCCCAGCATCCCCGCCTCGACCCCAAAGCGGTAGGCGCGAGCCGCCGCTCCGGAGGTGGTGAAGATCGAGCCGGCGTTGCCGTAGCGCGAGCCGTTGACGAATTCGAGTGCAGCGTCGAGGTCGGGCGCGCGCACCACCGTCAGCAGCGGCCCGAAGAGCTCCTCTCGCGCCAGCTCTGACTCCTGGTCGGTGGTGGCGACGATCGTCGGGCCGAGCAGTGTCCCGGCGGGGCCGGGGTCGCCGCGGCCGTCGAGTGCCACCTCGGCGCCGTCGGCCTCGGCGCGCTCGAGCGCGCCGACGACCCGTTCGCGCGCCTCCGAGCTGACCAGCGGGCAGACGTCGGTCTCGGGGTCCGAGCCGGGACCCACCCGCAGCTCCGAGGCTGCCGAGACGAGCGCCTGGACCACCTCGCCCTGGCGCTCGGGGTCGCCGACGACGACCGCGACCGAGCCGGCCAGGCAGCGCTGCCCGGCTGCGCCGAAGGCCGACGACATGATCGCTGGCACGCTCACCTCGAGGTCGGCGTCGTCCATCACCACGAGCGAGTTCTTGGCCCCGCCGAGCGCCTGCGAGCGCTTGCCGTTGGCGGCGGAGCGCTCGGCGATGTAGCGCGCGGTCGAGGCCTGGCCGACGAAGGAGATCGCGTCCACGCCGGGATGGTCGAGCAGCCCGTTGACGGCGTCGTGGGCGCCGTGCACGAGGTTGCAGACTCCGTCGGGGATGGCGTCGAGCGAATCGATCAGCTCGAACATCAGCTCCGCGGGCCGCGGGTCGCGCTCGGATGGCTTCAGGATGAAGGTGTTGCCGCAGGCGATCGCGAACGGGAGGAACCAGAGCGGGATCATCGCCGGGAAGTTGAACGGGGTGATCGCGGCGACCACGCCGACGGGCTGGCGAACCATCTCCACGTCGACGCCGCGGGCGACGCCCTCGAGGTTGGAGCCCTTGAGCAGGTGGGGGATGGAGGTCGCGGCCTCGACCGACTCGATCCCGCGCAGGACCTCGCCGCGGGCGTCGTCGATCGCCTTGCCCATGTCGGCGCTGACCAGCTGGGCGAGATCCTCCTGGTGGGACCACAGCGTCTCGCGCAGGGCCATCACCACCCGCGCCCGCCGCTGCGGCGCCAGCGCCCGCCAGGCGGGCTGGGCCTCGCGCGCGGCCAGAACGGCGGCGTCCACCTCGGCCGCCCCGGAGAGCGGCACCAAGGCCGAGGCCTCGCCGCTGACCGGGTCGATGTCGGCGAGCGTGTCCACGCCCGAGGGCGCCGTCCAGGCGCCGCCGGCGTAGTTGCGGAGCGTCCGCGTCGCGGCGGGTGCTGCGGTCGGCTTCATCTGCTGGCTCCTTCGTCGAGCGCCCCGTCGCGGGCGCGGGAGTATTCGGAATAGGGGTACCACCACGCCTTGGGCGCGATCTCGGTCTCGATGTGCACGTGCTTGGTCTCCTGGAAGGCCTCCTCGGCCGCCGGGTTCTCGACCTCCAGCGGGGGCCCCGAGCCTGGTGCCAGGTCCCCGCCGATCAGCAGTCGTTTCTCCACCTCCGCCATGCGTCGATGCTAGCGCCGGCCCGTCCTGCGAGACTTCCGCGCATGGCCGAGGAGTGGCGAGTCGAGGTGGAGCTTGGCGACGAGGGGCACGGGCTGGCCCTGGGCGATCGCCTGCGCTCGCTCGACCTCGACGACGAGGCGCGCGAGCGCCTCGGCGGCAACGTGATCGTCACCCGGGACGGGTCGAAGATCTTCCTCTACGCCTCCTCGCAGGAGGCGGCGGGCGAGGCAGAGCGCGTGATCTCCGAGCTGAGCCAGTCCGACGGCCTGGAGGCGGAGACCGAGGTCACGCACTGGGACTCGGGTGACCACGCCTGGGAGGACATCTCGGCATCGGCCGCCGAGCACGCGCGCGCGGCCACGGAGCCCGACGACGCTCGCACGGGGGTCCCGTTCCTCGTCTTCCTCGAGTCGCACAAGCCTGAGATCCTGCGCGATCTCGGCCTCTAGACCTAGTCCTGGCTGCGCAGCCCCTCCAGCGCCTCCCGGCGGGTCGCCACCAGGCCCATCGCCTTGTCCAGGCCGGTGATCTCGAGCAGGCGCCTGACCTGCTCGTCCGGACCGCAGATGCCGAAGCGCCGCCCGTCGGTCGCGATCAGGCGCTCGCGGGCCGCAACCAGCGCTCCGAGGCCGCTGGAGTCGATGAAGGCGCAGTCGGAGAGATCGACCAGCAGCGATCCCGTGCCGGAATCGATCGCCGCATCCAGCGCAATGCGCAGCTCCGGGACCGTCGCCTGGTCGAGCTCGCCGACGACGCTGACGATCCTGAGATCGTCGAGGTCCTCGGTCTCGGCGCGAAAGGCAAGGGTCATCGGGGGACGTCGCGGTCGCTCATGGGCCGGCACGCCCATCGTATTGGGCCGGCGCTGGTCCCCTTCCCCGCGCCGCGCTCTTGATCGGAGTCGCGCTGGCGTCTACATTCGCCCTGTAGACCGCGCCACGCCGCCGCGCGGTGCCCCCGGATGCCCAACCCCCTGACACAGACCCTGCCTCGCCTCGCCTCCGTCGGCGCGGGCGGCCGTGCCAACGATCGGCTGGGCGCGATCGCCGGGCTGGGGCTTCTGGGCGCGCTGATCGCCGGGGACGTCGCCCTCGGCGAGGAGGCCGTGCTCGCCGGCACCTTCATCCTGGCGCCGTTCGTGGCGGCCCTGTGGGCCGGGGTCGCGGTCACCGGAGTGGTCGGGGCCGCGGCGGTCACCGCGGCAGTGCTGAGCGGCGTCTGGAACATGGGGTTCGGTGCCTCCGACTACGATGCCCGGGTCGGCCTGGTGGTGGTCGGCGCCGTTTTCGCGATCGCCAGCGCCTGGGCGCGGGAGCGCGCCCGCCGCGGCACCCGCCGGCTCGAGCTGCTGAACGAGGTGGGCGCGATCGCCGACGGCTCGCTGCCGCTGGCCGAGACGCTGGAGAGAATCCTCGAGGTGAGCGTCCCCGCCGTCGCGGATTTCTGCATGGTGGACGTGATCCACGAACAGCGGGTGGTCCGCTCGGCGGTGCGTGCAACCGGGCGAGACGACTCCCCGGAGATCGAGGCGTGCCTGCGCGACCGCCTGCCGACGCCGCCGGAGTGGATGACGCGTCCCCATGCCCCCTTTCCCCGCCAGCCGCGGTTCATCCCGCGGTTCGACGAGGATGACCTCCGCCGGCTGGCCCACGACCCGGAGGACCTGGCCTGGCTGCGCACGCTCGAGCTGAGCTCGGCGATCACGGTTCCGCTCGTCGCCCGCGGGCGCATGCTCGGGGCGCTGACGGTGGGCACCGCCTGGTCGCAGCGCCGGTATTCGACCGAAGACGTGAGCTTCGTGCAGACCCTGGCGGGCCGGATCGCCCTGGCGCTCGACAACGCCGGCCTGTTCTCCGACCTCGAGAGCGTCGAGCGGCGCATGGACCATGTGATGTCGATTCTCGACGAGGCCGTGGTCATCCACGACTCGCAGGGCGAGCTCATCTACGCCAACCCCGCCGCGGCCAGGACCATGGGCTTCGTCACGGGGGAGGAGGAGACCAGCAGCACGGCGGCCAGCACGGCGGCCGAGATCCGCAGCCGCTTCGACATCCGGGCCGAGGACGGCTCGCCGCTACCGCCCGACGCGCTGGTCGGGCGCCGCGCGCTGGGAGGGGAGCCCGTCGAGCCCCTGATGTTGCGGGTGACCGACCGCGAGGGCGGGCCGGAGCGCTGGCTGATCACGCGGGCGAAGCCGATCCTCGGCCCGGACGGGCGCGCGCTCTACTCGGTGACCGCGATCGAGGACGTGACCGAGGTCAAACGCGGCGAGTTCGCGCAGCGGCTGCTGGCGCGGATCGGCGGGTTCCTCGCCTCCTCCACCGACTACCGCGGGATGCTCCGGGGCCTGGCCTCGCTGACGGTGCCGGCGTTCGCCGAGTGGTGCACGGTCGACGTCCCGCGAGAGCAGGGCTCGGTCGAGCAGCTCGCAGCGGCCCACGTCGATCCCGACCGCCGGCGGGACCTGAGCCGGCTTCGCGAGCGCTTCCCGATCCGCACCAGCGATGACGGCGGGGTCGCGGAGGTGCTCCAGAGCGGGCGCCCGCAGCTGGTCGAGACCCCGGACGATCTGGTCGACCGCCTGGCCGTCGACCCCGAGCACGAGAGGCTGCTGCGGTCGGTCGGCATGCGCTCGGGCCTGATGGCGCCGATGAACGTGGGCGGACACACGCTCGGCGTGCTCAGCTTCGGCAACGGATCCGGAGCGCGCAGGTTCGACGACTCCGACCTCGAGTTGGCGGCTGAGATCGCCCGCCGCGCCGCGACCGCGGTGGAGAACGCCCGCCTGGCCGAGGAGCGCGGCGAGGTGGCGCGGGTGCTGCAGGAGGAGCTGATGCCGCGGGCCCTGCCGCACATGTCGGGCTGGGAGACCGCCGCCGTATACCAGCCCGCGGGGGAGGTGAACGCGGTCGGTGGGGACTTCTACGACGCCTTCGAGATCGACGGCGGGTGGATGGTCACGGTCGGGGACGTGGTCGGCCGGGGCGCCGCGGCCG
>JBKJZF010000279.1:0-8093 GCA_046715315.1 Solirubrobacterales bacterium
GCGACGTAATCGGCCTCGCTTACTTCGCGGGCTACACCCAGAAGGAGATTGCCGCTAAAGTCGGCATCCCCCTCGGGACCGCCAAGGGCCGGGCACGCCTGGGGCTACAAAAGCTGCGCCATGCAGCGGAGCGCGAGTCGACCCCCGTGCCTGCCGCCTGACCCCATTCACCGGCGCGGGGCTTCGATCGCCCTGCCGTCACTCGAAGGGACGTTGCGGGCCGGGGCGCGGTCCGAACGCCGAAGACCGGCCTGGAGCGACCTTCTTGAATCGGGGCGACTGGATTTGAATCAGCAACCGCTCGGCCCCAGCCGACGACGCCCTGCCGCTCATGCCTCCGAGCGACGCTCGGGGTCACCCAGGCGGGCGGGTTGCTCGGCCGCCGCCCATTCGCCGCGCGCGGACGCCAGCCGTGCACCGTCCGGCGGTAGCGAGAGGCGATTCCCAAGCGCTTCGCCGGCGCGCCCACAGAGTGATCACCACCAGTGGTGGCGACGTACCTTCCAAAGCAACGAAAGGAGCTCCGATGATCAATGTTCCGCTCAGTCTCGGAATTAGTTCTGAGTTTGCCTATGAGGCGGCTTTGGCCTCGATTGCCGCCAGTATTGGCGCGTGGGGCACCTCACGCGCGAAGGAGGATGCGTCCACCGCCAAGGCCGAACGCTGGGGGACCTTTGCGGGCCTCCGGGCACCAACCTCCATGGAGCTCGGCAATTCCCTAAAGGTGGACGAAAAGTGAAATCCGTCGCCGCGCCGCACAAGGATCAGCACGTGGGCGCCGATTCCCCGGGGTTGCTCCGCCACGACCCGGGTGCCCTCCTGATCACCCTCGCCGCCTTTCTCTCCTTCGTGCTGTCGGTCGTCTTGTGGTTCACCGACTCACGCCAGGAGGCCTTGTTCACCGGACTCTGGGTGCCCTCGATACTCGCCCTGGGCGGGTTCTACGCCGCACTGCGAGGACGTCAAGCATGACCGCGGGCCTGCTCATAGCCGGAGTGGTCATCTTCGCAATGACCGTGGCCGGCGTCTGGCTTATGCAGCACGCAGAGGCCGAACCCGCTGCCCGCGCCAGCGGGCGGGCGCCCGACCCGACCGAGGAGCAAGAGGCTCGCGACAGCGTTTCCACGCCGCGATCGAGCATCCTCATCGACAAGCCGTAACCGCGGTTCGCCCGCAGCGGCCCGGTCGAAGACGCGGTGGGACGGCGCGGTCAAGGGCGGTGGCCGGCGTACTCGCCGCCACCGACGGAGTCCCGATCGCCGACTCGAAACAAGGACAGGCCTTCAATCGACGAAGCCTGGCTCTCATTAGGCGCCTGCACGTGGCTCCGGATCGGTGGGCCGATTCGTCCTTTCGAGCAACGCTCGGATAGCGCAGGAGCAGCGGCTGGCGGCATAAGCGGGTCGCGACGCTGCGTGCCGGGGCTGCCGAGCGGGCAGACATCCGATTAGTGCGGGAACGTGCACTGTTAAGTCACTCACATGGACCTCTCCCAGAGGAGTAAGGTCGGTCGAGGCTGGCCCTGCGGCCAGAATCCTTAGCTCAAGCTCGAAAGCCACCGACGGCGCGGTCTGCGCCACGAGGCGAGAGGCGAGGGCCATTGGGTTTTGACTGCGGGGCTGGTGCTTTTCTCTGGGGGCCCTCGCCGTCTGGCGAGCCTGATGGGCATCCTTTCAGCATCGCTGCCGCCGGCGAGATGAACTGACGTCACGCGACGCCCCCTTTCACGCGCGCACCCGGAACACGGCGATTCTTGGCGTTCAGGCATCCGACGGCAGCACGGGTGGCGCCGGCGCAAGAGCGGACTTAGACGGCGTAGAGAAACGTGTAGGCCGCCGTCATGCCCTCTTGGGTCCACTGCGCCAAGCAATAGCGGTAGGCGCCGCCTTTCTCATCTGGGACGTCAATCGTTTTGGGTGGCCGGCCTTCCACGGCCTCAACCTCAAGCGTGTTGCCCTCCATAGGCCCGTCCTCTAGGAGCGCCTGCACGGCGCCAGCATACGGCGACCAGTCACCCACAACGCGCGCGAGAGTGGGGGGCTCGTGCTGCGTCCGTTCCCCTCGCGGCCTGGGCGGCTGGCTTAGTCGTGGGAAGCCTCGAGGTGCGTGTAGCACGGATCTGTGCCGCCGACCTCGCGGCACCCCTCCGGAGAGCCTAGGTCGAGCAGCGACGTCACGTTCTCAGCTCGGACGACAGGCGAGTCCTTGGGTACCCCGACTGGTACCACGGGGGCGGTCGAGGAACGCGCGATGGGGCGCGAGACGATGAGACACCGCTCTCGAAGCGGTCTCAGAGAATCGGGGCGACTGGATTTGAACCAGCGACCGCTCGGCCCCCAGCCGAGTGCGCTACCAGACTGCGCCACGCCCCGGCGCTGAGTCGCGAGTCTACGCGATGCTGTCCGGGCTGGAGGCGAACATGTGTTCGATGCCGGAAGCGAGCGAGGACCTCAGAAAATGCTACCGGTGCGGCGAGCTCAAGCCGGTTGAGGGCTTCTCATGGCGACGCAAGGCGAAGGGTCAGCGAGACTCCTTCTGCCGGCCCTGCCGATCGGCATACGGCAAGGAGCACTACGCAGCACACAAGCAGCGGTACATCGATCAGGCGCAAAGGGTCAAGGAGAAGCTTCGCCGCGAGCGCACCCTGTTGTTGATCGGGTACTTCAAGACCCACCCATGCATCGATTGCGGGGAGGACGACCCGGTCGTCCTCGAGTTCGACCACCTCGGCGAGAAGAGGTTCAACATCGGACACGCGATCGCGGGCCGCAACTGGCAGAGCATCCTCGATGAGATGGCCAAGTGCGAGGTTGTCTGCGCCAACTGCCATCGGCGACGGACCTCGCAGCGACGAGGCGCGCTCCGTGTCCTGCTCACGGCGCCCCGGGTTGAGTGAAGAGCGGGCGACGGGGCTCGAACCCGTTTCCTTCAGCTTGGAAGGCTGACGTGCAACCAGTTACACCTCGCCCGCAGGGTACCGATTATAGGTTTGCCCGATGAAGTGGCTGATTGCGGCGGGGCTCTGCCTCTCGGCCCTGGTGGCCGCGGCGGTCACGGTGCAGGCGGGCGCCCGGGGCACCGAGCCCGATCCGATCGCGGTCGGCACCCACCCCAGCGACCAGGTCCGCGACGGCTGGAAGCCTGCCTGCGGCGCGCGCTAGCCGACACGGAGGCCGAAATCGGCCGTGTAGTAGCCGCGGCCGCCGAGGCGCGCGTAGCCGACCCCGACGTCGCGGAACGTGCGGCTGAGGATGTTCGCCCGATGTTCGGAGCTGTTCATCCAGGCGTCGACGATCTCGTCGGGAGTGCCGCGGGCGGACTTGCCGTAGGCGATGTTCTCCCCGTAGGCCCAGCGGGAGAGGCCGCCGACGATGTAGCCGACGTTCTGCAGGCGCCCGAGCAGCCCTCGCTCGCCCGGGCACTGGTGGCTGAAACAGCGCTTGTCGGCCATGCGGCTGGAGTGATTGCGAGCCGCGATGTCAAGCCGGCCGCTGCGGTGAAGGTTGCCGATCCCGCGCTGGTCGCGCCGGCGGTTGATCAGGCAGACCACCGCGCTGCGGGCATGCTTGGCCGTGACGACGCCGGGACGCTGGTCGCCGTAGCGGGCACAGGGGCTCGCCGCCTCGGCGGGCGCCGGCCCGGCAAGCAGCGCGAATGCCACGGCGACGGCGACGGCGGGCAGCATCAGGCGAAATCGGCGACGAACCACGTGCACGCACTCTCGCTCGGCCTCGTCCGCCCTGGCGCGAGCAAATCGCCCGTTTCTCGACCGATGTTCGATGCCGTCTAGCCCTGGCGCGAGGCGAGCACGACCGTGTAGGTCACCCGCTCGCCCTCGCAGCCAGAGGGCGGGTTGGAGACCAGCTTCTTGGCGGCGTTCAGCCATGCGTTCAGCATCCCCCTCGGCGTCAGCGCGCAGCCGAAGTTCTAGCGCCCTCAAGGTAGCCAGTCCTTCGGATGCGCTTTTCGAGCCCGTCCTCGCCATGGCACTTGTGGGCCCAGCAATTGCGGTCGAGCATGGTCTGGTTGTGGCGCTTCGCGAGCAGGCGAGCACTCTGGCGCGGGCGAAACGGCGTTCGTCTCGGGCGGGATTGGGGCGGATCACAGGGCACTCCTCTTTCTCGGGCCTGCGGGGTTAGCTGTCGGGCTCGCGCTGAAAGAGTCGCGCTACGGAAGCTGTCCGATTCGCCCCTGGGGCCTGGCGGCCCCGACGGTTCCCCCGCTCCCGGGTCGCGGTGGCTCCCGGGATTCGGCATGGCATGTATTAAGGACCTGTAAGTAAAACACAAACGAGCGCAGAACATGGCACGTCTTATGTAAACACGACGTTTGCAGGCGCTCTCAGACGGCCAAGCTCAGAACTTGATCGTGAGGCACGTCGCCGTCGCGGACGAACCGCGCCTGGATATGTTCGATGCCGTCTAGCCCTTGCGGGCTGCGGGCACGACCGTGAAGGTCACCCGGTCGCCCACGCAGCCGGAGTTCGGGACCAGCTCCTTGGCGGCGGCCACCCCGAGATCCTCGTAGGCGGGGTTGAGCAGGTTGCGCCGCTGGAAGTCGTTGTCGACCCACGCGTTCAGCATTCCCTTCGGCGTCAGCGCGCAGCCGAAGTTCTCGGCGAACCTCCACCTGTGCGCGCCGTTCAGGTAGCCGGTCTTGCGGATCCGCTTCTCCAGCCCGTCCTCGCCGTTGCACTTGTGAGCCCAGCAGTCCTGGTCGAGCATCGTCTCGTTGTGGCGCTTGGCGGCCTTCGCCAGCTTGCCGTTGGAGTCGAGCTTGCGGCGGTCGCGCTTGGAGCGCTTGTCGTTGATCAGACAGGCCAGCGCCTTGCGCAGCTCCTTCACCGAGGCCTGACCGATCGTCGCCTCGGCGTTGGCGCAGCTCGCGGCGGAGGCACGCTCGGCCGCGGCCCCCGAGACGAGCAGCGTCAGCGCGGCCAGGGTCGCGGCGAGCAGCGCCCGCCTGACGATGGATCTCTGGATCTCGCCGGAGGTCATCTCGTACGAGGGTAAACAGGCCAGGGCGCGATTCGGCGCGCTGGACCAGCGGGGGACCGAGGAATCGAACCTCGAGCTGCGGTTTTGGAGACCGCAATGTTGACCGTTACACCAGTCCCCCGGGGCTGCTCAGTGTAGATGCGGGCGGAGGGACTCGAACCCTCATGTCCTTTCGAACACCAGGACCTAAACCTGGCCTGTCAACCAGTTGCAGCACGCCCGCGCCGCTTCAATCGTAGGGCCGCGGGCGGCTCGTGGGCAAATCGTCGCGCGTCGCAGCCTGAGGATCTAGACTTCGATGCGATGGAGGCTACGACCGTCCGCCCGGGATATGAGCTCTGGCGGCCGAACAGGGAGAAGGCCCAGTCACAGACGACCAAGGCGCTCGTCGCCCTGGTGCTGCTCGGCTCCGCCGCGCTGGTGATCGTGATCACGCTCGGCGGCTGGGAGCGGCTGCAGAGCTCCAGCGTCGCCTTCATGTCCCTGATCTACGCGCTGCTCTACATCGTCTTCGCGGTGTTCATCTTCAACTGGAACCGCGGTCTGCTGCCGGTCGCCGCCTCGCTGGCGATCATCCTCGCGATCTTCTCGGCGATCGCGGCGCCCGCCTGGTTCGCCCGCGCCAAGGACGGGCTCGACCCCCCGCTTGTGCCCGAGGACCTGCTCGGCCTGCTGACACTGATCCTGCTTGGGGTCCAGATCCTCTTGGTCGTCGTCGCGATGATCGCCTTCAACCAGGAGTGGCACGTCGAGGAGGAGCGTCCGATCGGCGGCGTGCCGATCGCCGGCGAGGACGAGGGCGGCGCCCTGCCGCCCCCCGCCGCCGCCCAGGCCTAGAGCCGCGCTCAGAACAGGCTCTTCTGCTCTTTACGGGGCTCGATCAGGTGCGGGCCGTCCTCGCGGACGTTGTTGACGAAGTCACCGACCTCCCGCGCGGTCAGCATTCCCTCCGGCGCCGGCGCCAGCAGCCGGCGCAGATCCTCCGGCTCGGCGTCGGGGCTCAGCCAGGCGCCCTCCAGGTCGGGCTCGAGGATCACCGGCATCCGGTTGTGGACCGGGCGCAGCAGCTCGTTCGGCTCGCAGGTGACGACCGCGCAGCTGTGGAGCACTCCGTCACCCGCGCGCTCCGGCAGCTCCGCCCAGATCCCGGCGAAGGCGAACAGCTCGCCCTCGGGGCGGCTGAACCACAGCGGGCGCTTGCCGCGATCGTCGGCCAGCCACTCGTAGAAGCCGTCGGCGGGGATCAGGCAGCGTCGCTCGCGGAAGGACTCGCGGAACGCGGGCTGCGTCTCCAGCGTCTCCGCTCGCGCGTTGATCAGCGGACGGCCGCCCTGCTCGGCCCATCGCCCGGGGACCAGCCCCCAGCGAAGGGTGCCGAGGTCGCGCTGCCCCTCCCCCGTCTCGCGCACCGCGAGCACGGGATCGGTCGGCGCGATGTTGAAGCGCGGCTCCTGCGCCGGCACCTCGACCGAGTCGCGCAGATTGAAGCGCCGGCGCAGCAGATCGGCGTCGGGGCTCGAGAGGCTGTAGCGGCCGCACATCTCGCTTCGAGGCTAACGGCGCAGAGGCGATGTATGCCGGAGGCGGGAGTCGAACCCGCACGCCCCGAAGGACAATGGGACTTGAATCCATCGCGTCTGCCAGTTCCGCCACTCCGGCGCTACTGCAACGATAGTCGCGCCGGCAGGCGATAATCGCGCGCCGATGGATGTTGCCGCGCGCATGGAGGTGATTCGGGAGCTGTGCTCGCCCGAGGGCAGGCTCGCCGGCACCGATGCCGAGCGGCGCGCCGCGAACGGTCTCGCCGAGCGCCTGCGCGCAAGCGGCCGCCGCGTCGAGGTCGAGCCCACCTACGTGCACCCGCAGTACGCGATGGTGATGGCGCTCCATTGCCTGCTGGGCGTCGCGGGGAGCCTGGTCGCGGTCGCGGTCCCGGCGCTGGGCTTCGGCCTGGTGCTGTTCGCCGCCACCTCGATGTACCTCGACCTCAACTACCGCTTCTACCTGCTGCGGCGGCTCTTCTTCCGCCGCGCCTCACAGAACGTCGTCTCAACCGGAACCGCCGCCGATCGTCCCGCCCGCTTGATCCTCACCGCGCACTACGACTCCGCCCGCACCGGCGCCGCCTTCTCGCCGAAGCGGGCTCGTCGCGCGGCCCGCCTGAGCTCGCGCCACGCCTGGGTCGGCCCCTTCCGGCCCCTGTTCTGGTCGCTGGCGCTGCTGCTGCCGGCCCTGGGGGCGCGCATGGCGGGGCTCGAGTCCGACGCGATCGCGATCTTCCAGCTCCCGTTCACGCTGGTCCTCCTGATCGGCATCTTCGCCCTGGTCGACATCCAGCTCTCCGATGTCGTGCCGGGTGCGAACGACAACGCCTCGGGGGTGGCGACCGCGCTCTCGCTGGCGGCTGAGCTCGACTCCGCCCCGCCGCGCAACCTCGACGTCTGGGTCGTGCTTCCCGGCGCCGAGGAGTGCCTGCAGGAGGGGATGCGCGCTTTCGTCCGCTCGCATCGTTCCGAGCTGACCGAGCGTCCGACCTTCTTCGTCAACCTGGACACCGTGGGCAACGGCGACGTGCGCTTTCAGACCGCGGGTGGATGGGTGATCGCCTACGAGATGGACCGCCGGTTGGTCGAGCTTGCCTCGGCGATCGCCGAGGCGGGCGCCGGCGACGATGGTGGCCTCGGCGCGACGCCGCTCGCCCACGGCCTCGCCGGCGACGAGATGCCGGCGCGGCTCGCCGGGTTCCCGGCGATCACGCTCACCTGCACCGACGTCGACGGCTACGCCCCCCACTACCACCTGCCCTCGGACACGCCCGACAACGTCGACCCCGATGCGTTGGAGCGCGCCCACGCCTTCGCGCTCGAGCTGATCCGTCAGCTCGATCGCGACGTCGGCCGCCGGGGGGTGGGCTGAGATGGGCTCACGGTCCGACGGCGCCGAGAAGCTCTGGGAGCCCTCCCCCGAACGAGTCGAGCGGGCGACGATGACCCGCTACATGCGCTGGCTGGAGAGCGAGCGCGGCCTGCGTTTCGAGACCTACGACGAGCTCTGGCAGTGGTCAGTGGACGAGCTCGAGGACTTCTGGGCGTCGAT
>JBKJZF010000280.1:0-4491 GCA_046715315.1 Solirubrobacterales bacterium
GAGTAAGCACGGCCATCAGCTCCGTCGCGAGATTGAGCACGCGCCTTCGCAGCCGCTGCTCCTCGCTATCCGACGGGGCCGAACCCACGTCCGCAAGGCGCTGAATCGGACCGGGGAGTCGCTCCCAGCGACTCGACGTTGCCACCGGTCGGCCGGCCTCCACGGGCGAGTGCTGCATGCCGGTCTCCACCGACCCCGAATCTAGTCCGATCCGCGTGCGCGCGCTCCGCGAGGAGCGGGTCTCGAAACCGAGAGCGACGCCTGAGAACGCCCCCGAGACTCTCAAAACTCCCAAAACCGGGGCGATCGCCAAGCCGATCGCATTGGGTTAAGGCTGGCGCTAGAAACGCCTGCAGCTTCGAGCGTCGATAACGCTCGTCTCGAAAACCGTTATGGGCGTTTTCTCGTCCATCGAGGGTTCGAATCCCTCCCCCTCCGCTAGGGAGCGAGAAGGCACCCATTAGCAGGCGCTTTCCTCGTTGATGGGAAGGGCAGCGAGGGGAAGCGGGACCCGCACGAGACCGCTGGAAACCGCACGAGCGGGCGCACGACTGGCGCGCACCGGGCGCGCACTTCCTCAGCCGTAGCGGTCGGCAAGCAGTTCGAACCGTTCAAACAGCGCGTCGGCCGGCGGCGGCAACCCCTCATCCGTGCAGCAGTCCGGGCGGTCCCGCCCCCGTACGCCGGCGCTCCTGGGCAGCCCGAGCCGCTCCGCCATGTCCGTGTAGACGTCCTGGCCGCGCTTCTCATCGTGTCGCCCGATGAAAAAGACCGCGATCTCCTGCTTGCTCGGGAAGTAGACGAGAACACGCCAGTTTCCCGAGACGCCGCGAACGTGCACCGCACAGACACTGTCGAAGACCTCGCCCTGGAGCCGGTAATCGGCTGCCTCACAGCCGCGCAGGGCTAGATCCTCCTCGATCTCGTCGACTTGTCTGCGAACGTCGGCACGAAGATGGTGATACGCGGACTCCGCGTAGGCGGTCCGCCAAACATCGAACCGGATTCGCTGGGTCAGCTGCTTCTCCGGCGCTTCGGCGCGCGGCGGTGGACGTAATGCTTCCGGTCTCCGCTCTTGGCTTGCCGAAGCGAGCGGAGCACCGCCGGATCCTCCGCAGTGAGCCGGTCGTCGATCCGTGCGAGAAGAGCGTCCCGGAGCTCGCGATCGCGCCCCAGCAGTCGAAGTTCGTACAGGTCGCGGCCGACGCGCAGGACGCTATCGAGAGAGAGCGCCCGAGGTCCCTTCTTTCGGGTGGCGTCCTCCAGGAGGCCACGATCTGCCCAATCGCGAACGGTTGGCTCCGAAACGCCGAGCAACTTGGCTGCGACGGAGACAGGGACGGGCGGAGCAGCCTTTAGGCGAAGCTCGCGTGCCTTCTCAACGGCAGCCTTGGCTCCGGCGTCGTCACCCGACTCAAGTGCCGCGTCCGCACGATCTAACGCCTCGATCTCGGCGACCGCCGAGTTGATGATCTTCTCGCGTTCCTTGACAGTCACAGGATCCAAGCCTCCAAGCTCACGATGTGAGCTTACATGATGCTTTCGGAATCGGTCGGAAATCCGAAAGCTAAGCGTGCACCAATCGCCCCGCAGGTCGCGGACGCCACGGCCACGCTACCGCGCGAGCTGAGAGATTCGCCTGGATGTATCCGCTCGGGCCAGGTAGGCGTCGAGCATGCCTGCGGCCTCAGCCTCCGAGCCGGGGAACAGGTGCCCGTAACGATCGAGGGTCGTGGTGATGCTTGCGTGTCCGAGGAACGTGGACAACGTCTTCGGGTTGACGCCCGCCGCGACGAAGTAGCTCGCGCAGGTGTGGCGGCACTCGTGAAGGCCGATCGGCTCGAGGCCGGCGCGCTGCCACGACCGGGAGGCTCGAACGTTGATCGAGCTGGGCGTGAACGGTCGCTCGTCCGTCCGCCCGAACACGAGGCCCGAGTCTCGGTCGGTCAAGAGCTTGTGCTCGACCAGGACCTCGCGCAGCGTGCTCGCGAAGGAGGCTGGGCAGGGAGTCGGACTCCGGCAGTTGATCGACCTCATCGAACCCAAAGATCTGCCCCTGAGCCGATGCGACCGGAGCTACTCCTGGTCGGTCATGGCCTCGCGCACTTGCTCCTCGGACAAGCCCGCGTAGCGCTGATCCAACTTGCGCAGCTCGCTCGCGAGGTCATAGTTTCCACGCAAGGACGCGAGCAGGGCGCCCTGCGGGATGCGGTACCCGCCGCTCGGAAGCTCGAGATAGGGGATCTTCTCCGCCTCGATCCAGCGGCGAATCGTCCTGTCGCTGACGTTGAGCAGGCTGGCCGCTTGCGCGACGGTCAGTAGTTGCGGTGGTGCAGCAATGGCGGGCATTAGGCAGTCCCTCCTATCTAGCCTCAACAGTATCGGCGAAAGAAGCATCTAAGTCAAGTCGGACAGAACACGACAAGCCGGACATGAGAGGTGGGCGGGAGATGAACCGACGAGCGCTCGTGCCCTTGCCGGCGGCCGTGGCAGGCGGTTACGAGGTTGACGACCTGCTCCAGGCGCTTGCGACCCACGCAGCCGGCGACGAGGTCGAGATCGAGCTCAAACGAGGCTCGCAGGAGCAGACCCTGACGGCCAAGCTCGACCAACGCGGGTACGGCCAGCTCAAGCCCCGGCCGGGGGACTGAGCGAGTCTAGGGGCGGGCCAATGGCCTGCCCCTCGGTCGTTTCAGAGGCCCAGCGCGGCGACCCCGGGCTCTCCGTAGCCGAGGTGGTGGGCGACCTCGTGGCGGAGGGTTCGCTCGACCTGGCGAGCGAGAAGCTCAGGATCTGAGCCGAAGTCGCGCTCGAGCGTGTCCTGGAAGATGACGATGCGATGGGCGGCGCGGTCGCGGGCGATCGTCGCGCCGTAGTACTGGCCGTAGGCGCGGACCTCGGCGCCGCGGTCGGAGACGACTACCGGCAGGTGCTCGATCACCTGGGCGAACTCGTCCGGGAGGCCGTCGATCGCGTCGGCGACGAGCTGCTCGAAGGGAGTCAGCTCGCGGCCGTGCGGGCGCAGGTCGCGGGCCAGTGCCTCGCTGTGCTCGATCAGGGCGTCGAACTCCTCGTCGCTCATCTCGGCTGGCTCGCGCTGGCCCGGGACGCAGCGCCCTGCGAGGAAATGGTGGCTCACGACGGAGCTGGGTCTGCGACCGGCGGCTAGGCGCGCTCGGAGCGGTAGCGCCCGCCCTGGGCGTAGGAGCCCAGGTCGACCAGGAACGCGAGCACGACGATGAACCACTCGAACCCGGAGACCCTGTCGGCGGAGCTCCACATCGCCGCGTAGGCGAGCGTCGTCCAGGGCAGCAGGAAGAAGCCGAGGAACGGCACCAGCCAGCTGTCGAAGGCGCGGTCGAGCAGGTTGCCGAACAGCCACAGCAGGACCAGGACGAGCCGCGGCGAGATCAGCGCCAGGAGTGCGAGGAAACAGCCCACGCCGGAACCGTACACCCCGGCCGGGCGCGTTGAAGAGATCCGTGGCCGAACGGGAGCGGCGGACTAGCCGCAGTTGGGCCAGTGGGTGCTGGCGCCGTCGCGCTGCTTCAGCTTGACGGCGACCACCGCCTGGGTCTTCCAGGCGAACTTGTGCGGGTCGCTGCCGGGCGACTTCGGGGAGCTGCGCCAGGTGGAGAGCATGAACTGGAAGGCGCCGTGGTAGGCGCCGCCTCCGCCGTGGATCTTCGGCCGGTCTCCGGACTCGCACTGGCTGGTGCGATGGGCCCAGCGCTGGTCCTTGTCCGAGAACTTGTCCCACATGCGCGAGTAGCGGTCGCCACCCGAGTTGGGGCCGTCGCCGTCGCCGGTGCCGACGCCCCCGGACCCGCCCAGGGCCGACGTGGCCGCGAGCATGATCGCGACGAGCATCGCCAGGGCGATCCCCGCCGCCAGGGCGATGCGCATGCGCTCAGTGTGGGTCGTGCTGTGGTTCATCAAGCTCTTTCGCTCGCTTACGGGGTTAGCTGACGGGCTCGCGCCGAAAGAGTGGCGCTACGCGGCAGATGCCGGCGACTCGCCCCAACAAGTGGGTCCCCCGCTTCCCGCGGTATATGGCGGGAACTCAGCGGTGAAGTGGGCACCCTAGCAGGTGTAGGGGAAGGATGAGCAAGTACTCATAATTGCCCCGGAAACTGCGGCAATGGGGCCCCTGCAACCCGCGAGTCGGCGCGGCCGGGGTGGGGGAGCGGCTAGGCGCTGGGGGCGGCCGCCGCCACGGCCTCGGGGTGCTCGCGGTGGAGCGGGTGGTGGCAGGCCGCCCAATGGCCGCCTCCGTGATCGACGAGCTGCGGCTCCAGCTCGGAGCAGACGTCGGTCGCGTAGGAGCAGCGGGGGTGGAAACGGCAAGCTTTCGGCGGGTTGGCCGGGCTCGGCACATCGCCCTCCAGCACGATCGGCTCACGAGTCTCGTTCGCCCGGGGGTCGGGAATCGGGATCGCCGACAACAGCGACAGGGTGTACGGATGGATCGGGCTGGTGTAGACGGCCTCG
>JBKJZF010000281.1:0-3221 GCA_046715315.1 Solirubrobacterales bacterium
GGCGCCGCAACGCCCGCGCCTCGAGGTCGCGGAGGTCGTGGCCGTCGACCAGCAGCCGGCCCCGCTGGGGGTCATAGAAGCGGGCCACGAGCTTGGCCAGCGTCGACTTCCCGGCGCCCGTCTCGCCGACGAGCGCCACCGTCTGGCCGGCCCGCACCGTCAGGTCGATCTGCTTCAGCGCCCAGGGCTCCGAGCCCGAGTAGGAGAAGGAGACGTCCTCCATGCGCAGCTCGCCGCGGATCTCGCCCGGGTCGAGCGCGCCGGGCTTGTCGGTCATGTCCGGGGCGGTGTCGAGCAGGTCGAAGATCTTGTCCAGCGCCGCCATCCCCTGCTGATAGGTCGTGTAGAGCTGCGAGATCTGCTGGATCGGGTCGAAGAACTGGTTCAGGTAGCCGACGAAGGCGATCATCACGCCGATCTGGATGTTGCCGTCGAGCACCTGGTAGCCGCCGTAGAGCAGGATCACCGCGGTGCCGATCGCCGACAGCAGCTCGACCGCGGGGAAGTACGCGGCGTTGAGGTAGACCGTCTTCATGTTCGCCACGCGGTTCTCCTCGTTGAGCTCGGTCATCCGCGCGATGTGGCGGCCCTCCTGGCCAAAGCTGCGTACCACCCGCACTCCGGAGAGCGGCTCCTGCAGGTAGGCGGTGATGTTGGCGATCTTCTCCCGCGTCGCCCGGTAGGCGCCCGCGGAGGCGATTCGGAAGCCGACGCTGGCGACCGCGAGCAGGGGGAAGGTGAGGAAGGTGACCAGCGCCAGCGGCACGTCGAGCAACAACAGGATCACGACCACCCCGGCGAGCGTCAGCGTGCTGCTGAAGAGGGTGACCACCCCGTCGGTGACCAGCGAGTCGAGCGCCTGCACGTCGTTGGTCATGCGTGAGATCAGCACCCCCGGCTTGCGCCGGGTAAAGAAGCCGATCGACATCGACTGCAGGTGCGTGTAGATGCGCTCGCGCAGGTCCTGCAGCGCCCGCTGGCCGACCCAGCCGACGAGATAGGTCTGGGCGTAGGTGGCCGCCCAGTAGAGCACCGCCGAGATCAGGAAGGCGATGACCACCACGGTCAGCGTCTCCGGGTCCTTCTTGTTGATCCCCTCGTCGATCGCGAGGCCGGCCAGGTACGGGGGCGCCAGGGCAGCCGCGGTCGCCAGGATCAAGGCGACGAACATCAGCACCACCTGGCGGCGGTACGGGCGCAGCAGGCCCAGCATCCACTTCACCTTGCGGGCGCGCTGGTCCTCGCCGCGGATCAGCCGCCAGATGTCGCGGAACATCAACAGCGTGCCGGCGAAGCGGCCGGGCTGGTTCGCCTGGTCCTCGGTCTCCTCGGCGACGTCGGAGCGCTGGGTCTCCGGGTCGAGCTCGGTCACCGAGTCGTGGTCCTCGGGGCGGGCCCCTCGCTTGCGGTCCCTGCTCACAGGCGCGCCACCTCCTCGCGCTCCTCGAGGTCGTGCTGGAGGAAGACCTTGTCGGCGAGGCCGTGCTCGGCGATCTCGGAATACAGGGGACAGCGCTCGAGCAGCTCGGGGTGGGTGCCGGTGTCGACGATCCTCCCCTGGTCGAGGACGACGATCTCGTCGGCCAGGGAGATCGTCGAGAGCCGGTGGGCGACGACGAATGTGGTGCGTCCCTCCATCGCCTGGCGCAGGCCGCGCTTGATCTCGGCCTCGGTGGTCGCGTCGACCGACGAAGTGGCGTCGTCGAGGATGAGGATGCGCGGGTCGGCGACCAGCGCCCGGGCGATCGCCACCCGCTGGCGCTGGCCTCCCGACAGGGTCAGCCCGCGCTCGCCGATCAGCGTCTCGTAGCCATCGGGCAGGGCGGAGATGAAGTCATGCGCCTGCGCCCGGCGCGCCGCCAGCTCGATCTCCTCGGCCGTGGCGTCGGGCTTGGCGTAGGCGATGTTCTCGGCGACGCTGGCGCTGAAGAGGAAGCTCTCGTCGGCGACGAAGGCGATCTGGTGTCGCAGCGAATCGACTCTGACCGAGCGGATGTCGGCGCCGTCGACCAGGACCTGGCCGCCGCTGGGGTCGTAGAGGCGCGCGATCAGCGCCACCAGGCTGGTCTTGCCCGACCCGGTGGGCCCGACCAGCGCCACGGTGCGCCCGGCCGGGACGTCGAGGTCGATGTTCTCCAGCGACGGGGCGCCGCCGTCGTAGCGAAGCGAGACGTCACGGAAGCGGACGCTTCCCGCGCCCGGCGGAAGCTCCGGCGCGTCCTCAGGGCTCGCCACCCGCGGCTCGCGGTCGAGGATCTCGAACATGCGGTTGCCCGAGGCGACGGCGCGCTGGGCCATGCCCAGGGCCATGCCAAGCATCCGCATCGGCCCGATCAGCATCAGCATGTACGTGTAGAAGATGGTGAAGTCGCCCAGCGTGATCCGGCCGTTGATCACCTGGTTGCCGCCGACTACAAGCACGACGGCGAGGCCCAGGCTGGGGAGGAAGCCGAGCAGCGGCGAGTAGAAGGCGCGCAGGCGGGTGGAGAAGACGTTCTGGTCGAAAACGCGCGAGACCGCCAGGCGGAAGCGCTCCAGCATGTGCTCCTCGCGGGCGAAGGCCTTGACGATCCGGATCCCCGAGATGCTCTCCTCGGCCTCCGCGGTGAGCTCGGCAATCCGCTGTTGGACCTCCTGCAGAGCCGGGCGGGAGAGGCGGTTGAAGCGCATCGCGCTGGCGACGACGAATGGCACCGGCAGCAGCGCCAGCGCCGCCAGCAGGGGCTGGATCGCGAACATCACGACCGCGGCCAGGATCAGCGTCAGCGCGTTCTGGGTGAGGAAGATCAGCCCGTAGCCGAGGAAGAAGCGGATGCCCTGCAGGTCCACCGTCGCCCGCGACATCAGCTGCCCGGTCTGCTGGCTGTCGAAGAAGCCGAGCTCGAGCGCCTGCAGGTGCTGGTAGATGCGCTCGCGCAGGTCGAATTCGACCTTGACCGAGACCTTGCCGGCGACCACGCGGCGAACCGCGGTGAGGCCGAGTCGCAGGATCCCGGCGCCGACGATCGCGATCGCCAGCGGCAGGATGTCGGCCCGCTCGCGGGCGTTGATCGCGTCGACCGTGTTCCCGACCAGCCACGGGATTGCCACGGTCATCCCCATCGCGAGCCAGGCGAAGATGAGGGAGACGACCACCTCCCGGCGATACGGGCGAAGAAAGCCGAGCAGCCGCTTGAAGGTGGGCATCCGTCAAAGACTATACAAAGTGAAGTGGGGTCACC
>JBKJZF010000282.1:0-4795 GCA_046715315.1 Solirubrobacterales bacterium
CTTGCGGACCTCCAGCGCCAGGGCGCCCTGCCCCGGGGCCGGGGTCATCACCTCGACGTCGAAGGCGAAGGAGATCTCGGCGGCGCGGCCCAGCCGCGACAACCCGGCGACGGCGAGGACGATCCCGTCGCACTCGCCGGCGGCCAGCTTGCCGATGCGCGTGTCGACGTTGCCGCGAAGCTCAACGACCTCGAGGTCGGGTCGCAGCGCCGCGAGCTGGGCCCGGCGGCGGAGACTGGCGGTGCCCACCCGAGCGCCCTCGGGGACGTCGGCGAGTGAGCCCGCGCCGCCCAGGTAGGCGTCGGCGGGGTCCTCACGGCCTGGAACCGCGACGATCTCGAGGCCGTCGGGGAGCTCCCCCGGCAGGTCCTTGGCCGAATGGACGCCGATGTCGACCTCGCCGGCCAGGATCGCCCGCTCGACCCCGCGGACGAAGCGCGCCTTGTCGCCGACGTCGGCGTCGGGGGTGCGGACCGGGACCACCTCGGCGCCTCCGAGCGCGCGGGAGACCGTCCCGGCCTGGGCCAGCGCCAGGGCGCTGCCGCGGGTGCCCAGTCGGAGGCGGCCGCCCTCCATTGCCGGGCGTTCAGCCGCGCTCGTCGCGGCGGCGAAGCTGGCGCACCTCGCCCTCGCTGCCCAGGGGCTCGGTCTCGGGATCGAGGCCGAAGAGCTCGCGCAGCGCTGCGACCTTGGCGTAGGTGTCGTCGTCGCCGCCCGAGCGGCGCAGGCGCAGCGTGGGCTCGTGCAGGATCCGGCTGGAGATCGCGCGAGCCATCGCCTGCAGGCGCTCGCGGTCGGCCTCGGTCAGGCCCTCCCAGCGCGACTCGTTCTCGGCGAGGACGCGCGCGACCACCTCGTCGCCGTGGGCGCGCAGGGCGGCGATCGTCGGGGTCACGTCCTGGGTGTCCAGCCAGCGCGCAAAGCGCGCCAGCTCGGCCCGCAGCACCCCCTCGGCGCGGCGCGCCTCGGCCTGGCGGCCCGAGGCGTTGCGCTCGACCAGCGACTGCAGATCGTCCATGTCGTAGAGCGTGACGCCGGCGAGCTCGCGGCAGGAGGGATGGATGTCGCGAGGCACCGCCAGGTCGATCAGCAGCATCGGCCGGTCGGGGCGGTCGGCCATCACCTCGGCCAGGCCCTCGCGCTCGATCACGTGATGCGGGGAGCTGGTCGAGGCGGCGACGATGTCGGCCTCGATCATCTGCTCGGGGAGCTGGTCGAAGCGGACGGCGCTGCCGCCGAAGCGCTGCGCCAACCCGATCGCCCGGTCGTAGCGGCGGTTGGCGATGAACACGGCCTCGACCCCGCGTGACGCCAGCGCCCGGGCGGTGAGCTCGGCGGTCTCGCCGGCGCCGACGACCAGCACCCGGCGGCTGGTGAGGTCGCCGAGCGTTCGCTGGGCCAGCTCCACGGCCACCCGGGGAACCGAGAGCGCCCGCTCGGAGATGCCCGTCTCGGTTCGGGCGCGCTTGCCGGCGGCCAGCGCGCCGCGGAAGAGCCGGTTGAGGATCGGCCCGGTGGCGCCCTCGACCAGGGCCAGCTCGTAGGCGCGTTTGACCTGACCCTGGATCTCGGCCTCGCCGATGATCATCGAGTCGAGGCCGGCGGTGACCCGGAAGAGCTGCTCGGCGGCCTCGGCGCCACGCAGCGAGTAGAGGTGCGCGATCAGCTCGGTGGGGCGGATGTCGGCCTCGCGGGCGAGGGCCGCAAGCGCCCCCGACTCGGCGGCGACGCCGTCGGCGGCGTAGAGGTAGAGCTCGGTGCGGTTGCAGGTCGAGATCGCCGCCGCCTCCTGGATCTCGTCGGCGTCGACGAGCTCGCCGAGCACGCCCACGGCGCGGCCCTCGGTCAGCGCCAGCCGCTCGCGCAGCTCGAGCGGCGCGGTCTTGTGCGAGACCCCGATCGCCAAAAGTTCAGCCACGGGGTCCTCCCTGAATAACTCCGCCGGCATCCTCCGCTTCGCGTCCGGTGTCGGCGGGTTCGGGCGCCGACCGGGCGGCAAGGTGGCTGCGGTCTACCGGGACTTCGTCCCTAGCCCCGGCGCGTCTTCCTTCGGCGAGGTCGGCGAGCTCGCCCAGCTCGCGGTCGATGCGGGCGAGCTTGGCGGCCATGATCGCGACGTAGACCAAGACCAGGGCGAGGAAGATCAGGTACGCCCCGGCGACGTACTTGCCGGCCTCGTCGAGCGGCAGCGCGGGCATCAGGCGCTCACCCGGCCGCGGTCGAGCTCGAGGGGACGGCGGGGGCCACGCGTGAGCCGCGGTCGACCGGAGCCTCGGCGTCGAGCGCCCTGCGCAGGCGCGAGATCCGCGCCGACACCGACTTGGCGACCAGCTCGAAGCGCACCAGGGTCGTCCACAGCAGCGCCATCCCCAGCAGCGAGGCGCCGAAGGCGAGCCACATCTCCCCGGTCATCCCGCCCTCCGCGGTCGCGAACACCCGGGGGTGCACCAGCGACTGCGCCAGGCGGACCGCGATGAAGTTCAGCGGCACGAACGCCCCCGCGGTGATCGCGAAGACCGAGGCGTAGCGCGCCTGGCGATCGCGGTCCTCGATCGCGAAGCGCAGCGGGTAGTAGGTGCAGTACAGGAGGAAGACGATCAGGAAGCTGACCAGCGTCGGCTCGTCCCAGACCCACCACTTGCCCCACGAGGCGCGGGCCCAGATCGCGCCGGTGACGAGGACGGCGACCCCGAAGATGATCGAGATGTGGATCGAGACGTAGGCGCGGGCGTCGTCGATGGCGTCGCCGGTTCGCAGGTGGCGGATGGCGTGGATCGCGGCGACGATGAACCCGCCCAGGGCGCAGGTGGCGAGCGGCACGTGCAGGTAGAAGATCTTCTGGATGAACCCCTGGTCGGCGTCGTTGGGGGCGCTGAAGAAGATCAGGGCGAAGGCAAGCGTCAGCAGCGCCGTCGTGGCCAGGGCCAGGTTTCGCAGGCTGAGTCTCATGGCGTCGGCGCCTCCGGCGCGGCTCAGTCCTCCAGCAAGAAGTCGTAGACCGCGTAGCCGATGGCTGCGAACACCAGATCGTAGAGGGCAAGGATGGCCAGCCATCGGCCGACGTCGTCGTAGGAAGGGCCCCCTGCAGCGAGCATCGGCTCGGCGGCCCCGGCCGCCGCGATCATCACCGGCACGATCAGCGGCAGCAACAGCAGCGGCACCAGCAGGTCCCGGGCGCGCGAGTTGGTGCCGATCGCCGAGACCAGCACCCCGGTGGCGGCCAGGCCCAGGTCGGCCAGCAGCAGCACCCCGGCGACGCCCGGCAGACCCCCCCACTGGTCGAGGAAGAGGAAGGCGAACGCGGGCAACGCCAGCGCTTCGAGCACGGCGAGGTAGACCACCAGCGCCGTGGCCTTGGCGGCGAACAGCGAGGCCGGGTCCACGGGCGCGAGGCGGATCGCGTCGAACCCTCCCTCGTCGCGCTCGGCGACGAACAGGCGGTTGATCGCGAGGATCGCCGCGAACAGCACCGTTGCCAGGATCACCCCGGCGGCGAGGCTGCCCGAAAGCGACTCGCGATCCAGCCCGAATCGAAACAGGACGAAGGTCGTCAGCGCGAACAGCGCCATCGCCGGCACCGACTGCAGCGTGCGCAGCTCGACGCGGAGGTCCTTGGCGAGGATCGCCCGGTAGGCGCTCACGGCTGTCCCCCGTAGGCGGCGCGGGCGTCGCCCGCCGAGACGCCCGTCGACGGGCCCTCATACCGCGGCTCGCCACGCGCCCCGAGCACCAGCGTCCGATCGCTCTCGGCCAGGGATGCCTCGACGTCGTGGCTGACGAGCACCCGGGTCGCTCCGCTGGAGGGCCCGATCAGCGGCTCGACCAGCGTCGCGGCCTCCGGGTCCAGGTGCGAGCGCGGCTCGTCGAGCAGCAACAGCGGCGGGCGGTGAAGCACCGCGCGGCAGACGGCCGCCCGCTGCGCCATCCCCGCCGAGAGGTTGCGGACGAGCTCGTCGCCACGCCGCCCCAGGCGCACCTGGCCGAGCAGCTCGGCGATCCGCGCGTCGGCGGACTCGAGTCCGTGGAGGCGGGCGTGGAAGCGCAGGTTCTCGGCGATCGTCAGGTCGCGGTAGAGCAGCGGCTCGTGTCCGACGAAGCCCAGCTTCCCGCGCACCTTCCAGGCCTGGGAAGGTAGCTCGCAACCGAGGATCGAGACCTCTCCGGCGGTCGGCCGCAGCAGGGTCGCGAGGATCCGGACGAGGGTGGTCTTGCCGGCGCCGTTGGGTCCCAGCACGGCGAGCGTCCGGCCGGCGGACAGCTCCAGCGAGACGCCGTCGAGCGCCACCAGGTCCCCGTACTCGCGCCTCAGCCCGCTCAGCCGGACGGCGGCGTCACCGGCAGGCGACGCCGTGCCGGCGCGAGTCTGGACAAGGACCCCTTCGGTCACTAGGCTGATTCTCCCAGCCAGGGAACTTCGACAGCAGGGGGTACAGGTTGATGAGAGGTCGCATTCCGATCGCGGTCGCCACGCTCGTCGCCGGGGCGTTGCTGGCGGCGCCGGCCTCGGCAGGTGGCACCGACACGATCCAGGTCGGCGACGACTTCTACGAGCCGGAGAAGTACAAGGGGTCGGTCGGCACCGACGTCAACTGGCTTCCCGACCCCGGGGCGGGAGGCGAGCACAACGTCCTCGCCAGCGGCAAGCTGTTCGACAGTGGCCCGCTGACCACGACGATCGACTACACGATCTCGCCCTCCGCCGGGACCTTCGCCTACTACTGCGAGGCCCACGGGACCAGGAGCGGCCAGGGCATGGCGGGCACGCTCAAGGTGCCGCCGAGTCAGGTCCCGGCGA
>JBKJZF010000283.1:0-3173 GCA_046715315.1 Solirubrobacterales bacterium
TCACCAGGCAGTCGGCGCCGGCGTCGAGCGCGTCGCCCAGGTGGGTGCCCGACTGCCGCAGCGAGGTCTCGCGGTTCATCGTGATCACCGGGAAGCCGCAGCACTTGCGGGCACCGTCGTATTCGACGACCTCGCCGCCGAGCGCCTCGATCACCTGCTCCAGGTAGAGGTCGCGGTCGGGATGGGTCTCATAGCCGAGGCGCTGCTTGGGGCGGAGGATGTAGCAGCCGTAGAACGGGCCCACGCGGAGTCCCGTCAGCGGACGCTTGACATTGCGCCTGAGCGTGTCGAGGCCGATGTCCTCGACCAGGACCCAGAGGAAGTTCTTGTTGTCGAACCCCTCCTTGTCCTTCTCGTAGCTGATCCCCTCGGCGGCGAGCGCCTCGTTGATGTGCGCGCGGTAGGCCGAGTCGGCGTCCAGGCGCTGCTTGCACTCCGACTGGGCGCCCTGGCAGGTCGAGCAGATGTTCATCATCGCCAGCCCGGTCGACTGGGCGAGCGCGAAGGTCCGGGCGTTGAGCGTGTCGGCCAGCTCCTGGTTGTGCTCGGCGATCACCCCCGCGCCGCAGCAGTTGGCGCGGTCGAGCGTCACCAGCTCGATCCCGAGCCGCTCCGCGACCAGCGCCATCGAGCCGTGCAGCTCCGGCGTGAACCCGCGCGAGACGCAGCCGGGCCAGTAGGCGAGCTTGAGCAAATCAGCCACCGTCTTGGACCTCGTCGGGCTCGGGCACGATCTCCTCTTCGCCGCTGATGTACAGGTTGAGCTCGACCTTGTGATCCTCGGCGTGCTCGTAGATCCGCTGGACCTGCTCCTGCGCGTCGCCGGGGAGCTCGTCGTGGACGCCCGGGATCAGCTTCTTCAGCGAGCGCATCTTGCCGGTGCGGATGCCGCGGATCGCGGTCGGGATCGAGGCCAGCAGGCCCTTGATCGCCCGCGGCTTGGGAATCAGCTTGCCCTTGACCCCCTGCGCGTATGACTCCTGCAACAGCAGCGACTCGTCCAGCGTCCCCTTCTTCTCGATGATCTTCACGAACGCGGTCTCGTGGCGGCGGCCGTTGTTGTCGTCGTCGATCCCGGCCTCGTCGCCGGCGAGCCGGCGCAGGCGCATGATCTGGTCCATCGGCGCGACGCCCTTGGGACAGGCGTCGACGCAGGAGAAGCAGTGGGTGCAGTCGTAGATCCCCTGCGGGTCCTGGGCGAGGTCGTAGAGGCGCTCCTCGGTCTGCACGTCGCGGGGGTCGCCGACGAACCGGTAGGCCTTGGCCAGCGCCGCCGGGCCGATGAACCCGGGGTCGACCTCCATCGAAAGGCACGCCGAGACGCAGGCCCCGCACTGGATGCAGGCGATCGTCTGGGTGATGTCCACCATCGACTCGGGCTCGACGATGCGCTCGCGCTCGGGCGGGTCGCCGTCGTCCAGCAGCCATGGGGTGACGCGGCGCATCTTCTCCCAGTGGGTCGACTCCATGTCGGTCACCAGGTCCTTGATCACCGGCATGTTCCCCATCGGCTCGACCACGATCGGCTCCGAGCCGCCGTTGCGCCTGTTGGCCGCCTCGTGGGCGTCGCCGAGCTGGGTCAGGCAGGCCAGCGTCGACTCGCCGTTGACCTTCACCCCGCACGACCCGCAGATCGCCGCCCGGCACGAACAGCGCACGGCGAGCGAGCCGTCGTCGCGGTCACGCGCTTGCAGGAGGCCGTCGAGGACCGACAGCGTCGGGTCGAGGTCGACGTCGAAGTCCTGCCAATAGGGCCCTGCCGCGCCCCCGTCCGAAGCCTCGGCCTCGGGCTGGTAGCGGCGCACCTTGAGCGTGTAGTCAGCCACTCGCGTCCAATCTAATAGGTCCGTGCCTGCGGTTGCCACTGGGTGATCGTCACCGGCGAATAGGAGACGTCCGGCTGATCTGAGTTGGCCGTCAGGTCGATGTGCTTGAGCCACTCGTCGTCGTTGCGCTCGGGGAAGTCGGTGCGGTACTGCGCGCCCCGGCTCTCGGTCCGGTGCAGGGCTCCGACGCAGGTGCACTCGGCGTTGTCGAGCATGAACTGCAGCTCCAGCGCCCCCAGCACGTCCTGGTTGAAGACCGCTCCGCGGTCGTCGATGTAGGCCGTCTTGACCTCCTCCTGGAGGCGCTTGACGATCTCCAGCGCGGTCCTGATCCCCTCGGCGTCGCGGAAGACCGCGACGTAGCGGTCCATCGTCTCGCCGAGCTCACCGCGGATCTCCGAGACGCGGCGCCCCGAGCCCCGCTCGCGGCTGATCAGCTCGGCGACCCTGGCCTCCTCGGCCTCGAGGGTGTCGCGCGGCGCGCGCGCCGGCTCGATCCCCTTGGCGCGGGAGGCCGCGTGCTCGCCCGAGCGGCGGCCGAAGATCAGCGTGTCGAGCAGCGAGTTCGCGCCCAGGCGGTTGCCGCCGTGGACCGAGACGCAGGCGACCTCGCCGGCCGCGTAGAGCCCCGGGATCGAGGTGGCGCCGTGGACGTCGGTCTTGATCCCGCCCATCGTGTAGTGGTTTCCCGGCTTGATGTGGATCGGCTCGCGGGTGATGTCGACGCCGGCGAAGTCGCGGCCGACGAGGACGATCTCGCGCAGCGCCTCGTGGATGCGCTTGCGCGGCACCACGGTGATGTCAAGCGCGACGGTGCCGTCGGGGAAGCCGCGGCCCTCGTTGATCTCGGTCTGCTCGGCGCGCGAGACGACATCGCGCGAGGCCAGCTCCATCTTGTTCGGGGCGTAGGTCTCCATGAAGCGCTCGCCCTTGGCGTTGAGCAGGTGCGCGCCCTCGCCGCGGGCGCCCTCGGTGATCAAAAAGCCCTTGCCGGCGAGCGTCGTCGGGTGGTACTGGATCATCTCCATGTCCATCAGCGGCGCCCCGGCCCGGTAGGCCATCGCGATCCCGTCGCCGGTGCAGATCAGGGCGTTGGTCGTGGGGTGCCAGGCCTGGCCGTTGCCGCCGGTGGCGAGGATCACGTTCTTGGCCTCGAACAGCTCCATCGAGCCGTCGCGGACATTGCGCAGGACTGCGCCGGCGCACTCTCCGTCCCTGCCCATCGCGAGGCCGGTCGTGAAGTACTCCTCGTAGCGGTCGATCGCGGCGGAGTGCTTCATCAGCTGCTCGTAGAGCACGTGCATGATCGCCTGGCCGGTGATGTCGGCGACGTAGTAGGTGCGCGCC
>JBKJZF010000284.1:0-11418 GCA_046715315.1 Solirubrobacterales bacterium
CCTCTATCTCGCCGAGCGCCTCTCCGAGCGCGTTGGCCGGCGGGTCTACCTCAAGCGTGAGGACCTGGCGCACACGGGCGCCCACAAGATCAACAACGCCGTCGGTCAAGCGCTGTTGGCCAAGCGCATGGGGAAGCCGCGCGTGATCGCGGAGACGGGCGCGGGCCAGCACGGGGTCGCGACGGCGACGGCCTGCGCGCTGTTCGACCTCGAATGCGTCGTCTACATGGGCACCGAGGACATGCGCCGGCAAGCGCCGAACGTCGATCGCATGAAGCTCCTCGGCGCGACCGTCGAGCCGGTGGAAGCTGGTTTGAAGACGCTCAAGGAAGCCGTCAGCGCGGCGATCCGCGATTGGATCACCAACGTCGGCAGCACCCACTACATCATCGGCTCGGCCGTCGGCCCAGCCCCGTATCCGGCGCTCGTTCGCGACCTCCAGCGCGTGATCGGCGACGAGGCGCGCGAGCAGGCGCTCGCCGCCGAGGGCAAGCTGCCGGAGCGCGTGATCGCCTGCGTCGGCGGCGGCTCGAACGCGATCGGCGCCTTCTACGCGTTCATCGACGACCCGGTCGAGCTGATCGGGGTCGAGGCCGGGGGAGAGGGCCTCGACGGTCGCCACGGCGCCTCGCTCTCGGCCGGCCGGGTGGGGGTGCTGCACGGGGCGCTCTCCTCCGTGCTCGCCGACGACGACGGTCAAATCCTGGAAGCGCACTCGATCTCGGCCGGGCTCGACTATCCGGGCGTCGGGCCCGAGCACGCCTACCTGCGCGATTCCGGCCGCGCCCGCTACGAGACGGCCACCGACGACGAGGCGCTGCTCGCCTTCCGCGAGCTCGCCCGCCTCGAGGGCATCATCCCCGCCCTCGAGCCCTGCCACGCCATCGCCTGGCTGCTCAAACAAGCACCGCCCGACGCCTCCTCCGCTTCGCGTCCGGGGGCGTCGGGGTCCGCTGAGGGACGAGGCTGTGATGTGCTCTGCCTCTCCGGCCGGGGGGACAAGGACCTTGCCGAGGTCGCGGCGCTGCTGGGCGATGGGTAGCCAACTTCCCGGGTTCGAGGCCGCGCGCGAACAGGGGCGGGCGGCGCTGATGCCCTACCTGATGGCCGGCTTTCCCGACTTGGAGACCTCGTTGGCGGTCGCCCGTGAGTACGTCGCCGCCGGCGCCGACGTGATCGAGCTCGGAGCCCCCTTCTCGGACCCACTCGCCGACGGCCCGGTGATCCACGCCGCGGCCACCGAGGCGCTGAGGGCGGGGACAACCTTCGACGACGTGATCGCGCTCTGCGCGCAGGTCTCGTCCGAGGTCTCGGTGGTGCCGATGGTCTACGCCAACACCGCGATCAGCGTCGGCGCAGAGCGCTTCGCCGAGCGCCTGTCGTCCGCCGGCGCCGCCGGTGTGATCATTACCGACCTGCCGCCCGAGGAGGCGGGCGAGATCGGGGAGGCGCTGAAGCAAGCGGGGCTGGCGCTCGTGCCGCTGGTCGCGCCGACCACGCCGCCCGCGCGCCGGCGAGCGATCTGCGCGGGCGCCGAGGGGTTCGTTTACGTCGTCTCCGACACGCGGGTGACCGGCGAGCGCAAGCAGCTGCCGCCGCACCTGCACGAGCTTGTCGCAGCGGTTCGGGACGAGGCCGAGGTGCCCGTGGCCGTCGGCTTCGGAATCGGCACGCCGGAACAGGCCGCCGCCGTCGGGCAGATGGCCGACGGCGTGATCATCGGCAGCAGGCTGGTCCGGGCGGTCGCCGAGGCCGGCGATCGCGAGACGGCGGTCGAGCAGGTCGGGCGCTTCCTGCGCGACGTTCGCGAGGCGCTGGCTCGCTAGATAGGCTCTCGCGCGATGCGCATGCTCATCTTCGCGATCGTCGGCGCCGTCGCCTTCCTCGTCGCCTACGCGTTCAGCCTCGGCGGCACCGTCAGCTCGATCATCTTCCTGTTCGTGCTGTTCAACGGCGTGCTCGACCGCTGGGCGCAGCCGATGCTCAAGCGCCTGCGCGCCTAAGCGCTCCCGGCCGGCTCGCGCTCGGCGAGCACGCGGCGGAGGATCTTGCCCGAGGGCGACTTCGGGATCTCGTCCACCCGCTCGATCAGCCGCACCCGCTTCTGCGGCGAGACCTGGCCGGCGACGAACGCCATGATCTCCTCGTCTGAGACCTCGTCGCTGGCGACGACGAACGCCTTCGGCAGCTCGCCGCACTCGTCATCGGGGATCCCGATCACCGCGGCGTCGGAGATCGCCGGGTGGGTGATCAGGATCCCCTCCAGCTCGGCCGGCGGCACCTGGAAGCCCTTGTACTTGATCAGCTCCTTCAAGCGGTCGACGATCTCGAAGTAGCCCTCGTCGTCTACCACCGCGACGTCGCCGGTGTGGAGCCAGCCCTCCGGGTCGATCGTCGCGGCCGTCGCCTCGGCGTTGTTGAGGTACCCCTTCATCACCTGCGGACCGCGGATCCAGAGCTCGCCGCGCTCGGCGTCGGCGCCGGTCTCGGGGTCGACCACGCGGCACTCGGTGTCGGCCAGCGGCAGCCCGATCTGGCCACCCCGGCCCCGGCTCTCAGAGGGCGGGACCAAGTGCGTCACCGGGCTCGTCTCGGTCAGCCCGTAGCCCTGCATCACCGGGCACCCGACCCGCTCGGCGACGGCGTCTGCAAGGTCGGACCCGAGCGGGGCGGCGCCCGACATGATCAGCTCCAGCGAGGAGAGGTCGGCGTCGTCGATCGCCGGGTGCTTGGCGAGGGCGATGGCGATCGGGGGGACGACGTAGGCCCGGGTGACGCGATGCTCGGCGATCAGGCTGAGGAACTGCTCGAGGTCAAAGCGGGGCATGGTCACGACCTTCGCGCCCATCCGCATTCCCAGGTTCATGATTACCGTCTGCCCGTAGATGTGGAAGAAGGGCAGCACCGCGATCAGCACATCGGCGGCGCGCGGGACGAGCGCCGCCTGGACCTGGCAGAGGTTGGCGACGAGGTTGTGGTGGGTGAGCATCACCCCCTTGGGCAGGCCGGTCGTGCCGCTGGAGTAAGGCAGCACGGCGAGGTCCTCGCGGACGTCGATCTCGGGCGTCGGTGCCGCCTCCGGGTCGCCGATCAGCTCGCTCAGCGGCTTCGCGCCCTCGGCCTCGCCGACGACGAAGACCTCATCCACGCCGGTCGCGGCGGCGGCCTCGAGCGCGGTTTCCAGAAACGCCGGCACCGTGATCAGCATGCGCGCGCCGGAGTCGCCGAGCTGGTGGGTGAGCTCGCGCGCCGTGTACAGCGGGTTGGCGGTGGTGTTGACCGCGCCCGCGGCGCAGACCCCGTGGAAGCAGAGCGCGTATTCGGGGAGGTTCGGCATGTAGAGCCCGACGACATTGCCCTTGCCGATCCCACGCTCGGTCAGGCCGGCGGCGACCCCCTGGATCGCGCGCTCGATCTCGGGACCGGTGAACGATCGGCCGCTGGGGCCGTCGACCAGCAGCTCCCGCTCGTCCGTGCGCACGCCCTCGAGCACGTACGAGGCGATGTCGGCGTCGGGCACGGTGACGCTGGGATGCGGGCTAGCGATGGTCAACTGGCCCCTCTCTCGATCGACTGGGCGGCGAGCCTACCCATGACGGCGTATCTTGGGCGGGGTGCGCGTAGGTGTTCTCACAGGGGGAGGCGACTGCCCGGGCCTGAACGCGGCCATTCGCGCGATCGTGCGCAAGGGCATCGACACCTACGGGCACGAGATCGTCGGCTATCGCGACGGCTGGCGAGGCCCGCTCGAGAGCCTCTCCGAGGAGCTGACGATCGAGTCCACCGGCGGCATCCTCCCGCGCGGAGGCACGATCCTCGGTACCTCGAGGACCAATCCCTTCAAGCGCGACGATGGGCCCGACCGCGTGCGCGAGAGCTTCGAGGGCCTGCGCCTCGACGGCCTGATCGCGATCGGTGGCGAGGACACCCTGGGCGCCGCCGCCAGGCTGCACGACGACCACGGGCTGCCGGTGCTGGGCGTGCCGAAGACGATCGACAACGACCTCGGGGCGACCGACCAGACCTTCGGCTTCGATACCGCGCTCCAGGTCGCCACCGAGGCGATCGACCGCCTGCACACGACGGCTGAGTCGCACCACCGGGTGATGGTCGTCGAGGTGATGGGCCGCCACGCGGGTTGGATCGCGCTGCACTCGGGGCTCGCGGGCGGCGGCGACGTGATCCTCATCCCCGAGCGGCCGTTCGACATCGACGAGGTCTGCGTGCTGATCCGCCGCCGCCACGGTCGCGGCCGTTTCTTCTCGATCGTCGTCGCCGCGGAGGGCGCTGTGCCGAAGGAGGGGACGATGGCCACGACAGCCGGAGAGCTGGACGAGTTCGGACACGTGCGCCTCGGAGGCATCGGCCAGCGCCTCGAGGCGGAGATCGAGGAGCGGACGGGATTCGAGACCAGAGCGGTGGTGCTCGGCCACATCCAGCGCGGCGGCACGCCCACGGCGTTCGACCGCGTCCTCGCGACGCGCTTGGGCATCGCCGCCATCGACGCCGCCCACGAGGGCGAGTGGGGCACCATGCCCGCCCTGCACGGCACCCGGATCGAGCTGGTGCCGCTGCGCGACGCGGTCGCCGAGCTTCGCACCGTGCGGCCTGAGGACTTCGCGGTTGCCGAGCCGTTCCTGGGCTAGCCCCGTCGTCGCCCTCGCGGCGCTGATCGCCGCGGGGTGTGGCATCGGCGACGCCGAGCCCGCCGACGACGCCGAGCTGACCGTCTACGTGAGCACGCCGGAGGCGGGCCCGCTGACCGCCGACGGCCGCGAGATCGCCGCGGGCGCCCGCGAGGTGCTCGCCGGCGCGGGCGGCGAAGCCGGTGGGGTCGCGGTGCGCGCCTCTTACCTGGAGGCTGCGAGCGACCCCGCCGCGTTCGCCGCCAACGCCCGCCGGGCGGTCGAGGACTCGACCTCGATCGCCTACATCGGCGAGCTAGACCCGACGGCGACCCTAAGCTCGGTGCCGATCACCAACGAAGCGCGGATGCTTCAGCTCTCGCCGACCGCCGACGATCCCGAGCTGGTCGCCCCCTTCGAGGGCTCGGACGAGGTCCCACCCGAGACCCAGCCCAGCGGCCAGCGCACCTTCGCCACCCTCGCCCCGCTCGACGGCGAGCCCCGCGCGCTCGGCCGCGAGGCGATGGCGCTCGTGCTCGACGCGATCGACCGCGCCGAGGACCCGCTCGACCGGTCCTCGGTCGCCACCGCGCTGCTGGCCACGGAGAATCGCGGGTCCCCCCTTGGGAGCTACTCGATCGATGCGGCGGGAGTGGCCGAGCCCACGGGCTGAGACTGCCGCCGGGGCGCTAGCCCTGGAGCAGGTCGCGAAGCGCCGGCTCGAGCTCTCCGAAGCGGAACTGGTAGCCGAGGTCGAGGGCGCGGCGGGGGATTACGCGCAGGCTGGAGACGATCGCCTCGGTCAGCTCGGCGCCGCGCATGGCGCGCAGCGCCAGCTTCGGCGCCGGGGCGAACGAGGGGCGGTGGAGGACCCTGCCCAGGGCCTTCGAGAACTCCCGGTTGGTCACCGGGTTCGGCGCCGACCCGTTCAGGGTGCCGCTCACCTTCGGGTTCTCCAGCGCCCAGACGAAGAGCCCGACCTCGTCGTCGCGGTGAATCCAGGGCATGTACTGGCGCCCCCCGGCAATCGGGCCACCGACCCCGAGCTTGAACGGCAGCAGCAGCTGCTTCAGCAGGCCGCCCTCGGGGTCGAGGATCAGGCCGCTGCGAAAGATCGCGACGCGGACCCCCGACTGCTCCGCCTCCCGCGCGGCGTTCTCCCATTCGACCGGAATTTGGGAGAGATAGCCCTCACCGGGCCCGGTGGACTCGTCGATAATCGCCTCGCCGTGGTCGCCGTAGTAGCCGACGGCAGACTGGCTGATCAGGGTCTTGGGCCCATCCGCCGCCGAGCTCATGCCGTCGACCAGGTTCTTGGTCGCGCGGATGCGGCTGTCGTGGATTCGCCGCTTGGCGTCCGGCGTCAGCCGCTGGTTGATCTCCTCGCCGATCAGGTTGACGACGGCGTCGACGCCCTCGAAGCTCTCCGGCGGCGGCCGCTCGGAGGCCGGCTCCCAGGCGTGCCAGGTGACCGTGGGGTTGGTGCCGCGGGCGCGCTCGGGATCGCGGCTGAGGCCGACCACCTCGTGCCCGCGCGCGAGCAGCGCGTCGCTGACCGCGGAGCCGATCATCCCGCTCGCTCCTGTGACGAGGACCCGCATCATTCCCGTCTACCGGTCACTCGATCGCCGCAAACGTGCCGGTCTCCGCGGACACACGGGCGATGCCGGCGCGGCGGGCCTCCTCGACGACCGCGCGCGCGACCGCCGGGGCGACGTCGCGGTCGAACACCGAGGGGATGATGTAGTCCTCTGAGAGGTCGTCGGGCTGGACGACCTCGGTGATCCCCTGGGCGGCCGCCAGCTTCATCTCCTCGGTGATTCTGGGCGCGCCGGCGTCGAGCGCACCGCGGAAGATCCCGGGAAAGCAGAGCACGTTGTTGATCTGGTTGGGGTAGTCCGAGCGCCCGGTGGCCATGATCCGCGCGTAGGGCTCGGCCTCCTCGGGCATCACCTCGGGCGTCGGGTTGGCCATCGCGAAGACGATCGCGTCGTCGGCCATCCGCTCCAGCGCGCCGGCCTCGAGCAGCCCGGGGCCCGAGAGGCCGACGAACAGGTCGGCTCCTTCGATCACCTGGGCCGGCGGCCCCAGGCGACCCTCCGGGTTGGTGTTCTCGGCGTACCAGCGCTTGGCCTCGTTCATGCTGCCGTCGAGGTAGTCGGAGCGCTGCGTCGAGAGCGCGCCCATGCGGTCGCAGCCGATGACCCTGGTCACGCCGGAGGCCAGCATCATCTTCGTCACCGCGACGCCGGCGGCGCCGAGCCCGAGCATCAGCACGCTCAGGTCCTCGATCGGCTTGCCGACGATCTTCAGCGCGTTGAACAGCGCCGCCATCACCACCACGGCGGTGCCGTGCTGGTCGTCGTGGAAGACCGGGATGTCGATCTCCTCCTTCAGGCGCCGCTCGATCTCGAAGCAGCGGGGCGCCGAGATGTCCTCGAGGTTGATCCCGCCGAAGGTCGGCGCCATCAGCTTCACCGCCTGGATGATCTGCTCGGGATCGTTGCTGTCGAGGCAGATCGGGAAGGCGTCGATGTCGGCGAACTCCTTGAACAGCATCGCCTTGCCCTCCATCACCGGCATCGCCGCCTCGGGGCCGATGTCGCCGAGGCCGAGCACCGCCGAGCCGTCGGAGACCACCGCGACCGTGTTCTTCTTGATCGTGAAGTCGAACGCCTTCGAGCGGTCGCCGGCGATCTCCATGCAGACCCGGGCGACCCCGGGCGTGTAGGCCATAGAGAGGTCGTCGCGCGTCTTCAGCGGGTACTTGTTGTGCTGCTCGATCTTGCCGCCGCGATGCATCGCCAGGGTGCGGTCGGTGTACTCGAGCACCCGGGCGCCGCGGGTGGAGCCGATCGCCCTCATGATCTGCTCCCAGTGCTCCTGGTCGCGGGCGTCGATCGTGAACTCGCGCACGCGCTTGCCCTCGCTGCCGGCGCCGGGAACGAGGTCCACGCCCTGGAGCGCCCCCCCGGCCTCGGCGATCGCCGCCGTCAGCTTGCCCAGCGGCTCCTGGCGCGCGTCGAGCTCGACGCGGACCGTGACCGAGAACTGGGCGCTGACGGAGGGGGTCATCGACATCAGCGAGGATCATAGGAGCCACCCGCCCGCGGGCGCCCCCGGGGCAAACCCACGCGTTGGCGACTTTCTTCGGATATGCCGAAGGAACCCGCCAACCGACGAGCGGAAGTGGTGATCGCCGCCATCGCGGCCGGCCAGCACGAGGTGGTCCGCTTCACCTGGCGCCAGATCAGCGACGAGCCTGCGACCGTCGTGGCGGTCATGTCCGGGCTCCTCGCCCGGCCCTAGGATGGAGCCGTGCCCGCCGCCCAGGCGAAGAAACCCGCCACGCCCGGCGACGCCAGGGACGGCGAGCTGTTCCTGATCGACGGCAACTCGCTCGCCTACCGCGCATTCTTCGCCCTGCCCGAGTCGATCGCCACCGCCGACGGGCGCCCGACCAATGCCATCTACGGCTTCGCCTCGATGATGGTCAAGCTGCTCACCGACTTCAAGCCGAAAGCGGTGATCGTCGCCTGGGACGCCGGCATGTCAGGGCGCGATAAGGAGTACCCCGCCTACAAGGCGCACCGCCCAGGGCGACCGGACCTGCTGCGCGAGCAATGGCCGCACCTGGAACCGCTCGCCGAGGCGTTCGGGTTCACCAACGTCAAGGTCGACGGCTACGAGGCCGACGACGTCATCGGCTCGCTGGTGCGTCGCGCGCGGGAGGCCGAGATCCCGGTGATGGTGGTCTCCGGCGACCGCGACGTCTACCAGGTGGTCGGCGACGGCGTCCGGGTGATGACCACCTCGCGGGGCGTGACCGACACCCGCATCTACGACGCCGAGGGGGTGATCGAGCGCTACGGGGTCCCGCCCGAGTTGGTGCCCGACCTGATCGGGCTAAAGGGCGACACCTCCGACAACATCCCGGGGGTTCCCGGGATCGGCGACAAGACGGCGTCCCAGTTGTTGCAGCGGTTCGGCTCGCTGGAGAAGGTCCTGGACTCGGTCGACGAGATCTCCGGCGCCAAGCGCAAGCAGAACCTGACCGAGCACGCCGACGACGCCCGCGTCTCGAAGCAGCTGGCGACGCTGAAGTACGACGTCGACCTCCCCGTGGACGTGCGAGCCGCGGTGCGGGCTACCCCGGATCGCTCGCGGCTGCGGGATGTCGCCGCCACCTTCGAGCTTCGCGCCGTGATCCAGCGCCTCGAGGAGGAGTTCGAGGAGGTTCTGCCAGACCGTGAGGTCGAGGAGACGATCGAGGTCGAGGCGGTCGAGGGGACCCTCGCCGACCTTGGGGCGGGCGAGGTGGCGATGGCAATCGTCGACGGGCGCTGGGCCGCGACCGAGGGCGAGCGGATGGTGACCGGGGACGCCTCCGACCTCGAGGCGCTCGCGGGCGAGCTCGGCGAGCTGCCGCTGATCGCCCATGACGCCAAGGGCCTGGGCGGCCAGGGAGGGACCGGGCTGCTGCCGGCGGCGAAGGAGAGCCTTGATCTGGCACACGACACGATGGTCGCGGCCTATCTGATCGATCCCGCCCGCCGGGTCTACGACCTGCACGAGCTGGCGGCCGACGCGGGGCTGGCGGCCGCCCCAGCCGGCGCCGACCCGGGGCAGCTCTCGCTGGAGGCGGAGGAGGGTGACGCCGCCGGGGACCCGGCCGTGGACGCGCGCCTGACCTTCGAGCTGAGCGCGCGCCAGCGCGAGCAGCTCGAGGAGTTCGGGCTGAACTCCTTGCTGCAGGAGGTCGAGCTGCCGCTGGTCGAGGTGCTCTCGGCGCTGGAGCGGATTGGTATCCGCGTCGACGCCGCGCGCCTGGCCGAGATCGGCAAGGGCATGGCCGAGCGGATCGCCCAGTTGCAGGCCGAGATCTTCGCGCTGGCCGGGCGCGAGTTCACGATCGGATCGCCCCAGCAGCTCGGGGAGGTGCTGTTCGAGGAGCTGGGGCTGACCCGCAAGCGCCGCGGCAAGACCGGCTTTTCGACCGACGCCCGGGTGCTCGCGCAGATCCGCGACGAGCACGAGATCGTCGCCAAGGTTGAGAGCTGGCGCGAGCTGACCAAGCTCAAGAACACCTACCTCGACGCGCTCCCGGAGCTGATCAGGGATGACGGCCGCATCCACACGACCTTCAACCAGGTGGCGACGACGACGGGCCGGCTTTCGAGCACCAACCCGAACCTGCAGAACATCCCGATCCGCTCCGAGGTCGGGCGGCCGGTGCGCGCCTGCTTCGTCACCGAGCCCGCCTGGAAGCTGCTCTCGTGCGACTACAACCAGGTCGAGCTGCGGGTGCTGGCGCAGGTCGCCGGCGAGGACGTGCTGCGGGAGATCTTCGCCTCCGGCGAGGACGTCCACGCCGAGACCGCGGCCGAGGTGCTCAAGATCGAGCGCTCCGAGGTCGGTCCCGCCGAGCGCTCGAAGGCAAAGATGGTCAACTACGGCATCGCCTACGGGCTCTCGTCGTTCGGGCTCGCCGACCGCCTGCAGATCTCGCGCGAGGAGGCCGCCGCCTACATCGACCGCTACTTCGAGAGGTTTCCGGCGGTCAAGCGCTTCATCGACGAGACAATCGAGCGCGCCGAGTCCGAGGGGATGGTGCGAACGCTGATGGGGCGTCGCAGGCTGGTCCCGGAGCTGCGCTCCTCCCAGCGCCAGCGCCGCCAGCTCGGCGAACGACTGGCCGTGAACACGGTCATCCAGGGCACCGCCGCCGACATCATCAAGGTCGCGATGGTCCGCTGCCACCACGCCCTCGCCCAGGCTGGGATGCAGACGCGCCTGGTGCTGCAGATCCACGACGAGCTCCTCTTCGAGGGCCCCGAGGCCGAGATGGAGCGGGCCGCCGAGCTGGCGCGGGTGGAGATGTGCGGCGCCTTCGACCTCGATCCGCCACTGGCCGTCGACATCGGCATCGGCGAGGACTGGCTGGCGGCGAAATGAGGGCGCCGCTCGCGCGGCGCCCTCGCCAGATGCTGGCGGTTGGGGGCTGAGCGCCCGGCCGAGCTACTTGATCAGCTCGATCTCCTCGAACACCAGGCCCACGCCGGACTCGATCTCGAGCTCGGCTTCCTGAACGACAGCGCCGGGCACGAGGTCGGCGGTCGAGCACTCCTGCCCGTCGTCGGAGTCCTCGTCAACGCCCTCGTCATCGCCCTCGTCGTCGCCCGGGTCGTCGTCGGACTTGGACGCGCCCTCGTCGTCGCCCTCGTCGTCGTCACCGTGATCGCCGTCGTCGTCACCGTGATCGCCGTCGTCGTCACCGTGGCCGCCGTCGTCGTCACCGTGGCCGCCCTCGCCGTCGCCGTCCTCGTCGCCGTGATCATCGCCGTCGTCGCAGCTGATCTCGGTCTCGTCGGTGACCAGGCCGGTGACCTGACCGTTGCCGAAGACGTCGATCGTGAGCTCGCCGGTGTCGGCGTTGTACGAGCTGACGGTTCCGGCGCCCTCGTCGCCGTCCTCGACGCCGTCGTCATCGGAGTCGTCGTCGCGGGGGTCCCTCCCGGCGCGCCACTCCGTGCGATTGGCCAACTGGTCGGCGTCCTGGTCCCGCTTGGCTTGATTGACCTTTAGCGAGAGGCTGTGGCGCCTCTCCCAGCGATCCGGGATGTTGTCGTGGTTGCGGTCGCTGGCCGCGGCCCCGCTGGGAAGCGCGATCGCCAGCAGCCCGAGGGCCAGCGCGAGGACCGCCCCGGCGATCCCCCTCCTGTGGTCTGAGCTGAATGAGTGCATCCGTTCGTTCTCCGCTCGGCAACCGGGCGATCTCGGCGAGACCCCTGGC
>JBKJZF010000285.1:0-12617 GCA_046715315.1 Solirubrobacterales bacterium
GGCCCGCCGCCGCTCGCAGACCACGCCGGTCGTCGGCCTCGTCCCGATCGCGGTCGGGCGCACAGCCGGCGCCGTCGGTGGCATGGCCGACTCGGGCCTGGTCGTGCGCCTGACGCGCGGTCGACTCTGGATCGGCGTGCTGGCGGCGCTGCTGATCGGGATCGTCGCCCTCAACGTCCTCTCGCTCAGCCTCAACGCCTCCTCCAGCCACCTCGCCCAGCAGGCCGACGGCCTCAAGCGCGCCAACTCGGCCCTGCAGGCCCGGATCGCGGGCGAGGTGTCCAACGATCAGGTCCTGGCCGGCGCCGCCATGCTCGGGCTGTTCTACCCGGCGACCGACGCGACCCGCTACCTCAGCCTCAAGCCCAACGACGCCGCCCTTGCGGCGCGGCGCCTGCAGATGGGCGACTTCGCGATCGGCGGCACGGTGGCGCCCCCGGTCGTCGTCGATCCCGCCGCCACGGTGCCCGTCGAGACGGCGCCCGAGACCGTCACCCCGGAGGTGGTCCCGGAGACCGCGGTCGCGCCCGCCCCGCCGGCCGCCGTCGCCCCGGCAAACGTCGCCGGTGGGGTGGGCGCCCCCTGATCGTCGTCGGCCTGCGCGCAAGGACCGGCGGGGGCGGAAGCGAAATCAACCACCGATGGGCCTGATCGAGCGCCGCATCGGCCTGCTGTTCGCGCTCTTCGTCTGCGCGTTCGCGCTGATCATCGCCCGCGCCGCCTGGCTTCAGGGGGTCCAGGGCGGCGAGTTTCGCGCCGACGCCCAGGGCCAGCAGACCGAGACGGTGGTCGTGCCCGGGTCCCGCGGGGCGATCCTCGACCGCAACGGCGACGAGCTGGCGATCTCCCGGGATGCGGCGACGATCGTCGCCACGCCCTACCAGGTGAAGGATCCCCAGCGCACGGCGGACAGGCTCGCCCAGGCGCTGGACGAAAACCCGAACGTGATCCTGCGCGCCCTCGCCGACCGCGACTCGGGGTTCGTCTACGTGGCGCGCAAGGTCGACCTGACCACCGCGGAGAGGATCCGCAGGATGAAGCTGGCGGGCATCGGGGCGGTTCCCGACAGCGAGCGCATCTACCCGCAGGGCGAGCTCGCCTCGCAGATCATCGGCTCGGTCGGCATCGACAACCAGGGCCTGACCGGGCTCGAGGCCTCCGAGGAGCCGGTGCTGCACGGCACCACCGGCGAGCGTGAGGTCGTCCGCGACGCGCTCGGCAAGGAGCTTGAGCGCAACACCCTTGCGGCCACCGAGACGGGCCAGAGCCTGCGCCTGTCGATCGACGCCAACCTTCAGGCCGGCACCGAGGAGGTCCTGCAGAACCTCGCCGCGACCTACAGCCCCAAGGGCGCGACGGCGATCGTCATGGACCCCAACACCTCCGAGGTGCTGGCGATGGCCAACTACCCGGCCGCCGACCCCTCCGACCCTGGCTCCGCCACCCAGCAGGAACTGGCGAACCGCGCCACCGGCTACACATATGAGCCCGGCTCGACCTTCAAGGCGTTCACCGTGGCCGGCGCGTTGGAGGAGGGAATCGTCACCCCCGAGACGATGTTCGACCTGCCGCCGACGATCCAGGTGGCCGACCGCGTGATCGAGGAGTCGCACCCGCGGGGATACGTCACCCTCAGCGTCGCCGACATCCTCGCCCAGTCCTCGAACGTGGGCGCGGTCAAGATCGGGCTCGAGACCGGCGCCGAGCGCTTCGACGCCTGGATCCGCAAGTTCGGCTTCGGCGAGCCCACCGGCATCGACTTCCCCGGCGAGGAGCAGGGGGTCGTGCCCCACCCCGACGAGTACTCCGGCTCGACGATGGGCAACCTGCCGATCGGCCAGGGCCTCTCGGTGACGCCGATCCAGATGGCCGCCGCCTACTCGGCGATCGCCGACGGGGGCGTACTGCGCCCGCCGCGGGTGATCCTCAGGGAGGGTGGTGAGCGCGTCCCCGAGCCCGAGGGCCGGCGGGTGATCAGCCGCGGCAACGCCGCCAAGCTGCGCGAGATGCTGAAGGGGGTGCTGGCCCCGGGCGGCACGGCCTCGGAGGTGAGCATCCCCGGCTACACGCTCGCCGGCAAGACCGGTACCGCGCAGAAGGTGATCGACGGCGAGTACTCCGAGTCGCAGTTCGTCGCCTCGTTCGTCGGCTTCGCGCCCGCCGACGATCCGCAGCTGCTGGTCGCGATCGTCGTCGACGAGCCGCAGGGCGACTACTACGGCGCCACCGTCGCGGCGCCCGCCTTCGGCGAGATCGCCAAGTTCGCGCTTCTCTACCTCGGCGTCGAGACGAACTAGCGCGGCTGGGGCCAGCCGCCCCGCTGCTCCATACAATCGCGGCGATGGAGCTCCGCGAGGTTCTCGCAGGCGCTTCGGTCGCCGAGTGGATCGGTGAGGCCGACGTCGAGGTCTCCGGCCTCGCCTACGACAATCGCGAGGTCGGGCGTGGCGATCTCTTCTTCTGCGTTCGCGGAGGCCGCTCGGACGGGCACGACTTCGCCCCGGCCGCGGTCGAGGCGGGCGCCGCCGCGCTCGTCGTCGAGCGTCGCCTGGACCTGCCGGTTGCGCAGGCCCTGGTCGCCGACGCTCGCGCCGCGATGGCGCCGGCGGCGGTGGCGTTCTGGGGCGACCCAACCGCGGAGCTGCGGGTCGCAGGGATCACCGGCACCAACGGCAAGACGACCACTGCCTTCCTCGTTCGCCACGTGCTCGAAAGGACCGGCACGCAGACCGGCCTGCTGGGGACGGTGAAGCGGATCGTCGGCGGGCGCTCCGAGGAGGTCGAGCGGACCACCCCCGAGGCGATCGACCTGCAGCGGACCTTTCGCGAGATGCTCGAGGCCGGCGACAGGGCGTGCGTGATGGAGGTCTCCTCCCATGCCCTCTCGCTGGGGCGGACCGATGGGGTCCGCTTCGCGGCCGCGACCTTCACCAACCTGACCCAGGACCACCTCGACTTCCACGACGACATGGAGGACTACTTCCTGGCGAAGCGCCGCCTGTTCGCGGCCTCGCCGGTTCCCGCGGCCGGCGCCGCGGTCAACATCGACGACCCCTACGGGGCCCGTCTGGCCGCAGCGGCCCGCGACGCGGGCGCGCCGGCGCTGCTCAGCTTCTCGGCCGACGGCGCCGACGCCGACCTGGCCGCCGTCGAGATCAGCTTCGACGCGGGCGGCTCGCGCTTTCTGTGTCGCGCCCCTGACGGCGAGCATCGCGTGTCGCTGCCGCTGCCGGGCCACTTCAACGTCTCCAACGCGCTGGCGGCGATCGCGACCGCCTCGATCCTCGGCGTCCCCGCCGGCGACGCGGCCGCGGCGCTCGCCGACGCCGAGCTGGTCCCGGGCAGGATGGAGCCGATCGACGAGGGCCAGCCGTTCGCCGTGCTCGTCGACTACGCCCACACCCCGGACTCGGTCGAAAACGTGCTCGCGGCGGCGCGGCGGATCACCGAGGGCCGGGTGATCGCCGTGATCGGAGCCGGCGGCGACCGCGCCCGCGACAAGCGCCCGCTGATGGGGGCCGCCGCCGCCCGCCTGGCCGACATCGTCGTGGTCACCTCCGACAACCCCCGCGCGGAGGAGCCCGGGGCGATCATCGAGGAGATACTGGGTGGGATGGGTGGAGACGACGCTGTCGCCAAGGTTGAATCGGAGGTCGATCGGCGCGCGGCGATCGCCATCGCCCTGGCCAGAGCGCGGCCCGGCGACACGGTCGTGATCGCCGGCAAGGGACACGAGCAGGGCCAGGAGTTCGAGGGCGGCCGCAAGATCGCGTTCGACGATCGCGACGTCGCCCGCTCGGAGCTGCGCGCGCTGCGCGCCGCGACGTGATCGACCTCGCCCCCGAGCGGATCGTCGCCGAGTCCGGGGCCACCGTCGCCCGCGAGGGCGGGCCCGAGCGGCCCGAGCGCGCCGTCGTCGACTCGCGCCACCTCCGCCCCGGAGACCTCTTCTTCGGCCTCGCCGGCGAGCAGGCCGACGGCGGCGCCTTCGCGGACGCGGCCCTGGAGGCAGGCGCCTGGGGCGTGGTCACCACCCCCGGCCACGCGGAGCGGCTCGCTGCGGCACAGGGCGAGGGGTGGGTGCTTGCGGTCGACGATCCCCTGCGCGCGCTGCAGCTGCTGGCTCGCGGCTGGCGGCGCGAGCTCGGATGTCCGGTGGTCGGGATCACCGGCTCGACCGGGAAGACCTCGGCGAAGGACATCACCCGAGCCCTGCTGCCGATGCGGGTCCACGCCAGCCCGGAGAACTTCAACACCGAGATCGGCCTGCCGCTGGCCGTGCTCGCAGCCCCGCCGGAGACCGAGGCGCTGGTGTTGGAGATGGCGATGCGCGGCCTCGGCCAGATCGCCGAGCTCTGCGAGATCGCAGAGCCCGATGTCGCGGCGATCACCAACGTCGGCCCGGTCCACCTGGAGCTGCTCGGAAGGCTGGAGGCGATCGCAGAGGCCAAGGCCGAGATCCTGGCCGGGCTGGGGGCCGACGGCAAGGCGGTCGTCCCCGCGGACGCAGACGCGCTCGAGCCGCACCTTCGCGACAGCCTGGAGACGATCACTTTCGGGCCCGGAGGCGACGTCACCGCGCACCGGGCCGAGACCACGGCCGAGGGCATCGCCGCCACGGTGACCACGCCCGCCGGGGAGGCTCGCTTCGAGTTCCCCTTCACCGAGGCCCACAACCTGCTAAACGCGCTCTGCGCGATCGCCATCGGGGTCGCCCTCGGGGTGCCGCTGGAGCAGATGGCGCGTCGGGCGCCGGGGGTAACCTTCTCGCGCCTGCGAGGTGAGCTGATCGACCTCGTGGGCGAGATCCTCCTCGTGAATGACTGCTACAACGCCAACACGGTCTCGATGCGCGCCGCGCTGGAGCACCTGGCGACAGATATGGGCGGAGCCGCCTCGGGCGAGCGCCGGGTCGCCATCCTCGGCGAGATGAAGGAGCTCGGGCCCGGGGCCGGCTCCTACCACCGGGAGATCGGCGCCTTCGCCCGCAGCCTCGGGATCGGCCCGCTCGTCGGCGTCGGCGAGCTCGCGCGCGAGTACGCCCCCGACCAGTGGGCGGCCGACGCCGAGGGGGCCGCCGCGCTGGTCGATGCCCTGCTCGAGCCGGGGGACTCGGTGCTGGTCAAGGGCTCGCGCTCGGTCGGGCTGGAGCGCCTCACCGAGGCTCTGGTGACGCGGCGCGGGCGCGCGGACGACGCCGGTGGGGACGCCGGCACGCCTGGATGACCACCGCAGCGCTCGCGAACGAGGTCGCCTCGGCCGCCATCGATCGCGGCGAGGTGCTGATCGCCGGCATGGCGGCGATGCTGATCACGATCTTCCTCGGGCCCAAGTTCATCCAGTTCCTGCGGATCAAGGAGTTCGGCCAGCAGATCCGCGAGGACGGCCCGCAGGAGCACCACGCCAAGGCCGGGACCCCGACGATGGGCGGCCTGATCCTCTTCCTCGGGATCGCGGTGCCCTACCTGGTGCTGTCCCAGCGCGACACCCAGAGCATGGCCGTGTTGGGGGTCGCCCTCGGCGCCGCCGCCCTGGGCTTCGCCGACGACTGGATCAAGATCTCCAAGCGCCGCTCGCTCGGCCTGGGCGCGCGCTACAAGCTGCTGGTTCAGATCGGCCTGGCGGTGGGCCTTTGGTACGTGGCGACCGAGGTGGTCGGCCTCGACCCGGTGCTGCGCTCGCGGGTCTTCGACGCCGAGTTCGACGTCGGGCCGGTCGTCTACCTGATCTTCGTCTTCCTGGTGATCGCCGGCGCCTCGAACGCCGTCAACCTGACCGACGGGCTCGACGGGCTGGCGGCGGGCTCGTGCGCGATCGTGCTGCTCGCCTATACGGCGATCACGATCACCAGCGGCCAGGAGGGCCTGGCGCTGCTCTCGGCGTGCCTCGTCGGGGCCTGCATCGGCTTCCTCTGGTTCAACGCCTTCCCGGCCTCGATCTTCATGGGGGACACCGGCTCGCTCGGGCTCGGGGCGGCGATCGGCGCGCTGGCGGTGATGACCCAGACCGAGCTGCTGCTGCTCGTCCTCGGCGGGATCTTCGTGATCGAGGCGCTCTCGGTGGCGATCCAGGTATTCAGCTTCAAGATGTTCCGCCGCCGGGTGCTGCTGATGGCCCCGGTGCACCACCACTTCGAGATGCTCGCTTGGTCGGAGACGAAGATCATGCTCCGCTTCTGGATCATCGCCGCGGTGTGCGCAGGGATCGGGTATGTGTTGTTCCAGAACAGCCTGGGGTAGACGGGAATAACTCCGCCACCTCCTCCGCTTCGCGTCCGGGGGCGGCGGGTTAGGGCCCAAGCCTTACCCGGCAGGCTTGGCCGCGTGGACCCCGAACTACGTTTTATGGGCTCTGGGAAGCCACGACCGCCGCTGCCCGGGGGCCCGTATCTGGTCGTCGGGCTGGCCCGGTCGGGGCAGGCCGCGGCGCGGTTGCTGGCCGGGCGCGGGGAGGAGGTGATCGGCGTCGACGCCGGTTCGCCGCCCGGTGCCGCAAGGCTTGCGGAGGCGGGCGTCGAAGTGAACCTGGATGGCCAGGGAATCGAGCACCTCGAGCGCATCCGCTGCGTGGTCAAGAGCCCGGGGGTTCCGGCCGAGGCCCCGGTCGTCGCGCTGGCGCGAGAGCGGGGGCGGACGGTCATCGGCGAGCTCGAGCTGGCCTGGAGGCTGCTCCCCAACCCCTTCGTCGCGGTGACGGGTACGAACGGCAAGACGACCGCGACCGAGCTGGGCGCCGAGATCTGGCGGGCCGCCGGCAGGCCGGTTGCCGTGGCCGGCAACGTCGGCACCCCGGTCGCTTCGCTGGTGGGCGAGGTCTCGGCCGGCGCCACCGTCGTCTGTGAGTGCTCGAGCTTCCAGCTCGAGGACACCGAGGCCTTCGCTCCCGAGTGCGGGGTCTTGCTCAACCTCAGCCCCGACCATCTCGATCGCCACGGCACGCTCGAGCGCTACGCCGAGGCCAAGCTGAGGATCTTCGCCAACCAGTCAAACGACGACTTCGCCGTCTTCAACGGCGATCAGCCCGAGCTTCGCAGGCGCGACCTCGGCGGCTGCGCCCGGCGGATCGCCTTCTGCCGCACCAGCCAGGGCTCGGATTGCGAGGTGGTCGTCGACGGCGCCACGATAGTCGCCGCCGGCGAGCCCCTGGTCGAGGTCTCCGAGCTGCGCCTGCTGGGCGCCCACAACGTCGACAACGCGATGGCCGCGGCCGCCGCGGCCCTGGCGATGGGCCTCGACCGCGACTCGGTTCGCGGCGGGCTCACGGGCTTCGAGGGCGTGCCCCACCGTCTCGAGCGCGTCGCCGAGGCGGGTGGGGTCCTCTACGTCAACGACTCCAAGGCGACGAACGTCGCCGCCGCGCGCGCGGCCGTGCTCTCCTTCGACGGCGGCGTGCACGCGATCCTCGGCGGCAGCTCGAAGGGCGAGAGCTTCGATGCGCTCGCCGATGCGCTCGCCGAGCGCGCCGGCGCCTGTTATCTGATCGGGGAGACCGCCGATGATCTCGAGCGCGATCTGGCGGCGGCCTGGTCGGCCGGTGTTGGGCTGGTCCGCTGCGACGGCCTCGCCGACGCCGTTCGCAAGGCCTCCGAGGCCGCAAGCGACGGCGAGGTGGTCCTGCTCGCGCCGGCCTGCGCCAGCTTCGACTCCTACCGCGACTACGAGGAGCGCGGCGAGCACTTCCGCGCCCTCGTCGAGGAGCTGCGGTGAGCGCCCTGAGGCTGGCCGCGGTCGGCCCGCGCCGGAGAGCGGGCGCCCCGCCGGTCGAGCACTCGCTGCTGCTGACGGCGACGCTCTGCCTGGTCGCCTTCGGCGTCGTCATGGTCTTCAGCGCCAGCTCGACCACGTCGCTGCTGGGCGACGCGGGCGACAGCGCCTTCTATTTGAAGCGCACGGTCCTGTTCGGGATCGCCGGCCTGCTGGTGATGCGGATCCTGGCGATCCGGGGGGTCCAGGTGATCCATCGCCTGACGCCGCTGATCCTCGCCGTCTCCATCGTCCTCCTGTTCGTGGTGCTGATCCCCGGCGTCGGCGTCGAGGTCAACGGCGCCAAGCGCTGGCTCGGCGCCGGCCTCTTCCAGGTCCAGCCCTCGGAGATCGCCAAGCTTGCCCTGGTGCTGCACGGCGCCAGCCTGCTGGCGACCAGGCCGAGGATGACCCGCAGCATCGGCTCGATGATGCCGTTCCTGGCACCCGTCGCGGTGGTCTGCATGCTGGTGATCGTCGAGCCCGACCTGGGCACGGCGATGGTCTCCTGTCTGACGGCGGCCGCGCTGCTGATCGCCGCCGGCGTGCCGATGCGCTACCTCGGCGCCCTCGGCGCCGCCCTCGGCGCGGTCGTCGTGATGGCGATCCTGGTCGAGCCCTACCGGGTGGCCCGCCTGATCGGCTTCCTCGATCCCGGGAGCGACCCCGGCGGCGCCGGGTTCCAGGCGATCCAGGCGAAGATCGCGCTCGGCTCGGGGGGTGTCTTCGGCGTCGGCTTGGGGGAGAGCCTGCAGAAGGCCTTCTACCTGCCCGAGGCGCACACGGACATGATCGCCGCGGTGATCGGCGAGGAGCTCGGGCTGGTCGGGATCACCACCCTGGCCGGGCTCTTCGGCCTCTTCGGCTACGCCGGCCTGCGGACGGCGCAGAGGGCTCGGGACCGCTACTGCAAGCTGCTCGCGGCCGGCCTCGTCTCGCTGATCATGGTGCAGGCGATCATCAACCTCTTCGCCGTGTTCGGGCTGGCGCCGCTGACCGGCGTGCCGCTGCCGTTCGTCTCCTACGGGAACTCGAGCCTGCTGGTGATGCTGGCGGCGGTGGGGCTGCTGTTGAACGTCGCCTCGGGAGCGGTTGCGACCCGCGCCAAGCCGAAGCCCGCGGTGTCGAGGCGAGGCAGCTCGGCGAGCGCCCGCGCGGCGGGCCGGCGCACCGCCAGCAGCGGTGGCAGACTGCGCGTCGTCGAAGGCGACCGGGCGGCCTCGGGCCGCGCCGGCGCCCAGAGGAGGAGCTCGTCAAGCCGTGCCAACGGTCGCGATAGCCGCGGGGGGAACCGCCGGGCACGTAGTGCCGGCTCTCGCCGTCGCGGACGCGCTCAGGGCTGAGGGCGCCGACGTCTTCTTCCTCGGCGCGCGGGGCCGCGTCGAGTCCGATCTGGTGCCCGACGCGGGCTTCGAGATCGAGCTGCTGGACGTCCGCGGGCTCGACCGGCACAACCCCGTGAGGGCGGCGGGCGCGATCGCCCTGGCGGTTCGCGCGGTGCCGGCCGCGACGGATGTCCTCCGACACCGCGGCGCCGACGCGGTCCTCGGCGGCGGGGGCTACGTCGCGGGCCCGGGCGGGATCGCCGCGCTGCGGCTGAAGCTGCCGCTCATCCTGACCGAGGCCGATCGCCACCTCGGGCTCGCCAATCGCCTCCTCGCTCGCCGCGCCGACCGGGTCTGCCTGGCCTTCCCGATCGAAGGGCGCGAGGGCGAGCGCTACGTCGTCACCGGCCGCCCGGTGCCGGCGGCGATCCTGACCGCGGACCGCGCCGCCGCGCGCGAGCGCTTCGGGATCGACCCCGAGGATCGCTGCCTGCTGGTCTTCGGCGGCAGCCAGGGCGCGCGCTCGATCAACCTGGCGGCGCTCGACGCCTTCATCGGCGACCCGGGCGCGCCGGCGCCCGACCGCGACTTCCACGTCCTCCACGTGGCGGGACACCGCGACTACGAGCTGGCCCGCGAGCGCCTCGAGGCCGCCGGTGGGGCCGAGCGCTACACGCTGTTGGCCTACGAGCCGAGTCTCGGCGACGCCCTTGCCGCCTGCGACCTCGTGCTCGCCCGCTCGGGGGGCTCGATCTTCGAGCTGGCCGCGGCCGGGCGCCCGGCGATCCTGGTGGCGTACCCGCACGCGGCGGGCGATCACCAGCGCGCCAATGCAAGGTGGATGGTCGACGCCGGCGCCGCGACCGTGATCGAGGACTCCGCGCTCGACGGCGAGGCCGTTGCCTCGGCCGCCGCTTCGATTCTCTCCGACCCCGCCAGGCTGGAGGCGATGGCGACCGCCTCGGCCTCGCTGGCCCGCCCCGACGCCGCCGAGGGCGTCGCATACGAGATCCTTGCCGCGTGCCGGTGAACGACCTCAAGGGACGCGAGCTCCACTTCATCGCGATCGGCGGCGCCGGGATGAGCGGCCTGGCGCTCGTCTGCGACCAGCTCGGCGCCGCGGTCTCGGGCTCAGACCGCGCCGAAAGCTCCTACCTGCGCCGGGTCCGCGCGGCCGGGATCGAGGCCCGCCGCGGCCACGACGCCGACGCCGTGCCCGAGGGCGCCGACGTCGTCGTCTCGACCGCGATCGCGGAGGACAACCCGGAGCTGCGCCGCGCGCGTGAGCGTGGCCAGCGGGTGCTTCATCGCGGTGCCCTGCTCGCCGAGCTGTGTTCGATCAAGCGGCTGATCGCCGTCTCCGGAACCCACGGCAAGACGACCACCGCGGGGATGCTCGCCCACGCCCTGCGCGCGATCGGCGCCGACCCCGCCTTCGTCCTCGGCGGAGAGCTCCCCGGCGCCGGGGCCGGCGGAGAGCCGGCGAACGCCGGCTGGGGGGACGGGGAGTGGATCGTCGCCGAGGCCGACGAGTCCGATGCCAGCTTCCTCGAGCTGCGCCCCGAGGTCGCGACCGTGACCAACGTCGAGCTCGACCATCACTCGCACTGGGGCTCGACCGCGGCCCTGACGGAGGCCTTTCGCCGCTTCGCTGCGCCCGCGTCCGGCCTGGCGCTGATGGCCGACCCGGCGCTTGACGCGGTGGCCGGCGAGCAGCGGACCCTCCGGTTCGGGGCGGCACAGCTTCCCCCGGGCGTTCGCCCCTCCGGCGAGCCCTGGGAGCCGCAGGCAGAGCCGAAGCTGGCGGGCCCCGGGCGCCACAACCTCCTCAACGCCCTCGCCGCGCTGGCGACCATCGAGCTGGCCGGGCTCGACGTGGCAGCGGCGGCCGGGGCGCTGGCGAGCTTTCCGGGGATGGTGCGCCGGCTCGAGCGCAAGGGCTTGCGCAATGGGGCGGTGGTCTACGACGACTATGCACACCACCCGACCGAGGTCGCGGCGGCTCTGCGGGCGCTTCGCGAGCTCGAGCCCCGGCGGCTGATCGCGGTCTTCCAACCGCACCTGTACTCCAGGACCAAGGCACTCGCCGAGCGCTTCGGCGCCGCGCTCGCCGCCGCCGACGAGGTGGCGGTCCTCGACGTCTACCCGGCGCGCGAGGAGCCGGTCGGCCCGCTGGCAGGGGTCAGCGGCCTGGCGATCGCGCGGGCGGCGGCCGACAACGCCTCGGGGCGTCCCGTCTGGTGGCTTCGCGATCGCGATCGCGCGCAGGCGGCCTTCGCCGGCCGCCTCGGCGAGGGCGACCTGCTGGTGACCCTCGGAGCCGGTGACGTCTTCGAGCTGGCCGATGCCCTCGTCGGTGACGGCGATGGCTGAGCTCCCGGACGGGGTGCAGGCCTCCTATCCGCTGGCTCGGCTGACGACGGTGCGGGCGGGTGGGCCGGCGGAGCTGTTCGCGCGCCCGGAGACCGCCGGCGCCCTGGTCGAGCTGTTGGCCTGGGCGCGGGGGGAGGGCGTTGCGATCGGGATCGTCGGCTCGGGCTCGAACCTGCTCGTCGCCGACCGTGGCTTTCGCGGCCTGGTGCTGAAGCTGGACGGTGAGCTCAACGCCGTCGAGCGGGAGGGCAACAGGGTCGTCTGCGGCGGCGGCGCCAGGCTGCCGTCGGCGACCGCCAAGACCGCTCGCTGGGGGCTGACCGGGCTCGAGTTCGGGATCAACATCCCGGGAACGGTCGGCGGGGCGGTGCGAATGAACGCCAACGCCTACGGGGGCCAGCTAGCGCGGGTGCTCGAGTGGGTGGATGTCTGCACCGCCGACGGGGTCCAGCGCCGCCGGCCGGAGGACCTCGGCTTCAGCTATCGCCAGTCCAACCTCGAGACCGACGCCATCGTCTCGCGCGCCTCCTTCGGGCTCGCCGAGGGCGATCCCGGAGCGATCAAGCAGACGCTCGCCGAGATGCGCGGCAAGCGCCGCGACGCCCAGCCGTCCGGGATCAAGACCTTCGGCTCGACCTTCAAGAATCCCGACGACGAGCGCGCCGAGGGCCGCAGCGCGGGTCAGCTGCTCGACGCCGCGGAGTGCCGGGGCCTGCAGGTGGGTGGGGCCAGGTTCTCGGACAAGCACGCGAACTTCGTCGAGAACACGGGGGCTGCAACCACCGCCGACATCCTCGAGCTGATGGCCGAGGGCCGCCGGCGCGTGCACGCGCGCTTCGGCGTCGTATTGGAGCCCGAGGTGCAGATCCTCGGCGAGATCGAGTGGCCCGGGGGCTGGCAACTCGGCTGAACCGGTAGCCGCGCCAGGCAGGAGCCGACCCGGTCGGCCGCGAACCTAGGGGAGTGGCCAGCCGTGCCTCGACCGCCGCCGGCAAGCGGCGCGCTTCCGCGCGCACCTCGCGCGCTGCCTCGACGCAGCGAAAGCCCGCCAAGCGCGGCAACGTGACCACACGCAAACGCCCCAAGCGGGCGCCGGCGCGCTCGGGCTCGTCGCGCCGCGGCAATGGTCACGGTCGCGCGCGCCCCGGGGCGCCCGCCCCCCGCGGTGTCTGTTAGA
>JBKJZF010000286.1:0-6038 GCA_046715315.1 Solirubrobacterales bacterium
TCATGATCAGCGACCCGTCGCCGGCCAGGCAGATCACGTTCTCGTCGGGGCAGGCCACCTTCGCGCCGAGCGCGGAGGGCAGCCCGAAGCCCATCGTGCCGAGCCCGCCCGAGTTGATCCAGCGGCGCGGCCTGTTGAAGTGGTAGTACTGCGCCGCCCACATCTGGTGCTGGCCGACGTCGGAGGTGATGATCGCGTCGCCCTCGGTCGCCTCGTACATCGCCTCGATCATGAACTGCGGCTTGATCTCGGCGTCGCGGGAGTCCTCGTAGCGCAGCGGCCAGTTCGACTGCCACTCGCGAATCTGCTTCCACCAGTCGTCGAGGCGCGACGCGTCGGGCGAGATCGCGCGGTACTCGCGGTTGAGCTTTTCGAGCACGTCCTTGGCGTCGCCGACGATCGGGATGTGGGCCGGGACGTTCTTCGAGATCTCGGCCGGATCGACGTCGATGTGGATGAACTTCGCCCGCGGCGCGAACTCGGAGAGCTTGCCGGTGATGCGGTCGTCGAAGCGGGCGCCGACGCAGACGATCAGGTCGGCCTCGTCCATCGCGTAGTTGGCCGTACGGGTGCCGTGCATGCCGAGCATGCCGAGCCACTGCTCGTGCGGCGCCGGGAAGGCACCGAGCCCCATCACCGTCAACGTCACCGGGAAGCGGTCCGAGGTGGCGAAGCTGATCAGCTCCTTGGAGGCGTTGGCGTTGACGATGCCGCCGCCGGCGTAGATCACGGGGCGTTGCGAGTTGGCCAGGGCCTTGGCCGCGATCCGGATCTGCTTGATGTTGCCCTCGGTGGTCGGGCTGTATCCCGGCAGGTCGGGCGGGCCCTCGGCGGGCTCGTAGGAGATGTCGGCGCGCGAGAGGTCCTGGGGGACGTCGACGAGCACCGGGCCGGGGCGCCCGGTGGAGGCGATGTGGAAGGCGCTGTGGATGTACTCGGGGATGTGGCGCGGATCGGTGACCAGCATCGAGTGCTTGACGATCGGCAGCGTGATCCCGGTGACGTCGGCCTCCTGGAAGCCGTCGGTGCCGATCATCTCGGTCCGGACCTGGCCGGTGATGAACACGGTCGGGACCGAGTCCATCATCGCGTTGGCGATCGGGGTGACGAGGTTGGTGGCGCCCGGTCCCGAGGTGGCGAAGGCGACCCCGACTCGGCCCGATGCCTTGGCGTATCCCTCGGCCGCGTGCCCGGCGCCCTGCTCGTGGCGCGCCTGGATGTGCGTGAACTTCGCGTCGTAGATCGCGTCGTAGGTGGGCAGGTTGGCGCCGCCGGGGATGCCGAACACATGCTCGACCCCCTCGGCCTCCATTGCCTGAATGAGTGCGTCCGCCGCGCGCATGGGCGAGCGATGGTAGCAGCGGCCTTTGCCCGCCCTGAGCGGGATTTTTCGCCCGGGTCAGGCCTGCTCTGAGGGCGCGCCGGCCTTCCAGGTGGTGTGGGGCGGGATCGAGCGCTCGATCACCCGATCGCGATGGCGCTCGACGATCCGCAGCACCGACTGCACCAGCTCCTCGCCGAGGTGATGCGGCTCGAGCCCGAGGTCGAGGAGCTTCGTGTTGGTGGCGTTGTAGTAGTGGTGCTCGGCCTCGACTCGCGGGTTCGGGACGCTGCGGACCTCGACCTCGAGGCCGACGTGCCCGGCGCTCTCTCGCACGAGCTCCGCCAGCTCGGCGACCGAGAACTGCTCGGTGAACTGGTTGAAGACGCGGAACTCGCCCAGCTGCGCGGGGTTGGAGACCGCCAGCTCGACGCACTGCAGCGTGTCGCGGATGTTGAGGAATCCGCGCGTCTGGCCACCCTCGCCGTAGACGGTCAGCGGGTGCCCGATCACCGCCTGGACGCAGAAGCGGTTGAGCACCGTCCCGAAGTACTCGTCGTAGTCGAAGCGGGTGACCAGCCGCTCGTCCTGCGCGGACTCCTCGGTCTCGATGCCGTAGACGACGCCCTGGTTGAGGTCGGTGGCCCGCAGGCCCCAGATCCGGCAGGCGAAGTGGATGTTGTGGGAGTCGTGCACCTTGGACAGGTGGTAGAGCGAGCCCGGCAGCTTCGGGAACGGCAGCGTGTCCTTGCGGCCCTGGTGCTCGATCTCGATGAATCCCTCCTCGATGTCGATGTTCGGGGTCCCGTACTCGCCCATCGTCCCCAGCTTCACCAGGTGGCAATCGGGGACCTGGTCGCGCATCGCGAACAGCAGGTTGAGCGTGCCGATCACGTTCGTGTACTGGGTCTCGACCGCGGCCTCGCGCGACTTCATCGAGTAGGGCGCCGAGGGCTGCTCGCCGTAGTGGACCACGGCCTCCGGCAAGGTCTCGGCGACGACTCCGTCGAGGAACTCGGCGTCCTCGATCGAGCCGACGAAGGTCCTGATCTGCCTGCCCGAGACGTCGTGCCAGGCGTCGACGCGCTCGTCGAGCGTGCGGATCGGGGTCAGCGAGTCCGCGGAGTTCTGCTTCAGCCAGCGGCGACGGGAGAAGTTGTCGACGACCGAGACGTCGTGCCCGCGTGCCGAGAAGCGCATCGCGGTCGGCCACCCCAGATACCCGTCGCCACCCAGGATCAGGATTCGCATAAGAGTCGCGAGAGGGTAGCGGAGGGCGCCGTGCAATCGGCCTCGTCAAGCGATCGCCGCGCTGGTTCTATCCTGCTCTGCCTGCCGATGCCCCTCCCCTTCGCCGACCTCTTCCCCCCCGAGCTGACCGCGATCCGCGCGGCGGGGCTCGTGCTGGCCCTCGCCCTCGGCGCCTTCGCGATCGTCCGCCGCCGGTCGCTGCGAAACGCCGACGTGCTCATCCTGCTGTTGATCTCGGCCGGCCTGCTCGTGGTCGCCGGCACCGAGATCCCGGACGCGATCCTCTCGGCCTTCTCCTTCGAGCGTTCCAACGGCACCCGCATCGTCGGCGTCGCCATCTTCGCGATCCTGATCCTCTTCCTGTTGGTGGTGAGGGCGCTCTCGCAGGGCTCACGCATCACCCGCGAGCTGTCCGCCGTGCTCGAGGGGCTGGCCTGGGAGGAGTTCAAGGCCGCCGGCAACCCCGAGCGCTTCCAGGGCCGGATCGCCGTCCTGATCCCCGCCTACAACGAGGCCGACAACATCGGCCACGTGCTGCCGAAGATCCCGGCCGAGGTATGCGGCGTGCAGACGTCGGTGCTCGTCGTCGACGACGGCTCGCGTGATGGCACCGGCGACATCGCCCGCGCCGGCGGCGCGGTGGTCGCCCGGCACGTGATCAACCGCGGCGGCGGCGCCGCGCTGCGCACCGGCTACCGGCTGCTGGCCGACTCCGGCGCCACGATCGTGGTCACCCTCGACGCCGACGGCCAGCACCTGCCCTCGGAGATGGCGCGCCTGGTCGAGCCGGTGCTCTCCGGCGAGGTCGCGATGGCGCACGGCTCGCGGGTGCTCGGCGACGCCGAGGACAACCACCGCGCCCGCGAGCTCGGGATCGTCTTCTTCAACCGCGTCGTCTCCTTCATCACCCGGACCAGGGTCAGCGACTGCTCGAACGGCTACCGGGCGGTTCGCGCCGACGTCCTCCCCACCCTGGTCCTGCGCCAGGAGCAGTTCCACACCTCCGAGTTCATGATCGAGGCGATCAAGCGCGGGATCCCGGCCAAGGAGGTCCCGGTGACCGTCGTCAGCCGCCTCCACGGCAGCTCGAAGAAGCCCGCGGTCGTCCGCTACGGCATGGGCTTCGCGAACGCGATCGTCCGCACCTGGCTGCGCTAGCGGACGCCGGGGTGCCGGACCTCGGCGGGGTCGGGCAGGTAAAGCTCCTCGCCGCAGACGTTGCAGACCTGCACGTAGAGCTTGTGGACGGTGCCGCAGCGCGGGCAGCGACGCTCGGGCTCGTCCTTCTCGGAGCGGAAGAGGATCACCGCGATCAGCCCGAGCAGCGGCAACACCGCCCCGACCGCGAACCAGATCGCAAACGAGCTGCCCTTGGCGCGGCCGATGATCCCCGTGGCGAGCCCGAAGCAGATGACGATCAACAGGTACTGCACTAGGGCACCGGCCGGTGCGAGCCGCCGCGCTCGTAGGCCTCCTCGCGCAGCGGGCGCGGGTGGCCGATCGAGCCCACCTCGGAGATGTCGCGGCGGAACGGGAGCCCCACGGTCCAGTCGACGACCGCGCGGACCTTGCGGACCGTGCTCGGGATCTGGCTCATGTGGTAGGTCCGCGCCAGCCACCAGGCCGCAAAACCGCTGAACTTGCGCTGCCCGAGCCGGCCGACCGCCTTGTAGCGGCCGAGGTTGACGAACGCCGCCTTGGCCTCGTAGGTGAACGGGCGGGCGCGGCCGATACCCAGCTCGGCGGCGATATTGCGCGCGGCCACCGGCCCCTGCCGGACTGCGTGCTGAGCCGTCGGCGGGCAGGACGCACCCTCCGGCTTGGCGGGATCAGGTACGGCGGCGCAATCTCCGATCGCCCAGACCGAGTCCATCCCCCGGACCCGCAGGTGGCTGTCCACCGGCACGCGGCCGCCCTCGTCGAGGGGGACCGAGAGGTTCTTCAGGCTCGGGTGGGGAGCCACGCCGGTGGTCCAGACGACCGTCCTGGTCGGGATCGTCTCGCCGGTCGAAAGGGTCGCGCTGTCGGCGGTGACCGCGTCCAGGCGCGTCCCCAGCCGGATGTCGATGCCACGCCCGCGCAGCTCGCGCAGCGCGTAGTTGGCCAGCTCCAGGTCGATCTCCGGAAGCACCCTGTCGGTCGCCTCGACCAGGATCCAGCGCATCCCGTGCAGGCGGGCGCGGGGATAGGAGTCCATCGCGTCGGCGGCGAAGTCCTGAAGCTCGGCCAGGGCCTCGAGCCCGGCGTAGCCGCCGCCGACGAAGACGTAGGTCAAGAGCTCGTCCCGGCGGGCGGGATCCTCGGCCGCGTTCGCCTGCTCGAGCGTGTCGACCACGTGGTTGCGCAGCCAGATCGCGTCGGCGAGGCTCTTGAACCCGATCGCGTGCTGGTCGAGTCCGGGCACCGGCAGCAGGCGCGAGACCGAGCCCAGCGCCAGCAGCAGCTGGTCGTAGCGGAGCTCGTCGACCTCGCCCTCGTGGGTGTGAAGCTGAACCGTCCGGGCCCCGGGGTCGTGCCCCGCGATCGCCCCCAGGCGGAGGTTCGTCCGCTTCAGCAGATCGCGCAGCGGCGTGACCACGTGACGCGGCTCCAGCATCCCGGCGGCCGCCTCCGGCAGGAACGGCGTGTAGAGCAGGAAGTTAACGTCGTTGACCAAGACCAGCCGCGTCGACTGCTTCGGCAGCAGCCGCTCCAGCTCGCGGGCTGCGCTCGCGCCCCCGAACCCACCGCCGGCGATAACGATGTCCCAGGCCATCACAGGCCCAGCTTCCCGCGGATGATCCGCGTCACCTCGCCGCCATCGGCGCGCCCCTTGGTCTCGCGCATGACGAACCCGACCAGCGGGCCGACCGCCTTCATGTTCCCCTCGCGAACCTTGGCGGCGGCCTCGGGCTCGGCCTCGAGCGCGCGGTCGACGGCAGACTCGAGCTCGTCCGAGTCCTCCATCTGGCCGAGGCCCTCACGCTCGACGACCTCGGCGGGATCGCCACCCTCGGCGACGAGGGTGGCGAGAACCTGCCTGGCGGCGGTGCTGGAGATCTTCTTCTCCGCCGCCAGGTCGGCCAATCCCGCGATCGCGGCGGGTGAGACCCTCGAGGCGGCGGGATCGGCGGCGTCGGCGCCGGCCCCCCGCAGGGCCGCGGTCAGATCCCCGGTGACCCAGTTCGCGACGGCGCCGGGATCGGCGCTGGTGGCGGCGTCGACCGCCTGCTCGTAGAACTCCGCCAGCTCGGGCGCAAACGCGAGCTGGTTCGCCGGCTTGGACGACAGCCCCAGCTCGGAGAGGTAGCGCCGGCGGCGCTCGGCGGGGAGCTCGGGCAGCGCCTCGCGCGCCGCGCTCAGCATCTCCTCGGTCGGGGCCAGCGGCACCAGGTCGGGCTCGGGGAAGTAGCGGTAGTCGTGCGCGTACTCCTTCGAGCGCAGCGAGGTCAGCTCGCCGCTGCGCGGGTCGAAGTGCAGCGTCTCC
>JBKJZF010000287.1:0-10536 GCA_046715315.1 Solirubrobacterales bacterium
TCGACGTGATGACGATCGCCTCGCTGTTCATCCTCCGCGTCGTCGCGGGCGCTGTCGCCGTCGAGGCCCAGGCGTCCGAGTACCTGCTCGTCTGCACCGCGATGCTCGCCCTCTTCCTCGGCTTCACCAAGCGCCGCCAGGAGGCGATCTTGGAAGAGGCGGAGGCGTCCGAGACCCGCCCTGTGCTCGAGCACTACTCGATTCCGTTCCTAGACCAGATGGTCGCGATGGTGACCGCGGCGGCGATCATCTCCTACGTCATCTACGCGGTGAACTCGCCGCTGGTGGGATCGCGGATGCTGGCCACCGCGCCCTCGGTCCTCTACGGGGTGTTCCGCTACCTCTACCTGATCTACGATCGCCGGGACACCCGTTCGACCGCGGCGATCCTGACCGAGGATCCCGGGATGATCTTTGCCGGCGTCACCTTCATCGCCTCGGCGATCGCCGTGCTCTACGTGTTCGACTAGCGCCGTTCGTCTAGATTCCCGCTTCCCGTGGACCTCTCGCTGACCACCTCCGAGCAGGCCTTCCGCGACGAGCTGCGCGCGTGGCTCGCCGACAACCACCCCGGTGAGGCGCCCACCGGCGGCGACCAGATCCAGTTCGAGTTCGAGCGCGAGTGGCAGGCCAAGTTGCACGAGGGCGGCTGGGCCGGCGTCTCCTGGCCGAAGGAGTACGGAGGCCGCGGCGCCACCCTGATCGAGCAGTCCATCTTCGGGACCGAGCTGGCGCGCGCGAAGGCACCGCGCCCGGCGAACGTGCTCGGCCTGGTGATGCGCGGCCCGGTGGTAATCGCCCATGGGACCACCGATCAGAAGGAGCGCTTCCTCGAGCCGATCCTCTCGGCGAAGGAGATCTGGTGCCAGGGCTTCTCCGAGCCCGAGTCGGGCTCGGACCTGGCCTCGCTGAAGACGAAGGCGGTGAAGGAGAACGGCGGCTGGCGGATCACCGGCCAGAAGGTCTGGACGACCTTCGCCCATGAGGCCAAGTGGTGCATGCTCGTCGCCCGCTCCGACCCCGACGCCCCCAAGCACAAGGGGCTCACCTACTTCCTGATGGACATGGACCAGGACGAGGTCGAGGTCCGGCCGCTGCGCCAGATCACCGGCGAGGCCGAGTTCAACGAGCTGTTCATCGAAAACGCCTACGTCCCCGAGGAGAACGTCGTCGGCGGCGAGGGCAACGGCTGGATGGTCGCGATCACGACGCTGATGAACGAGCGCGCCGGCCTCGGCGCCTCGGCGGCGCTCGGGCTGGCGCAGACGCTCGACGAGCTGGTCGAGCTGGCGAAGGAGCGGGGCGTGGCCGGCGATCCCGCGATCCGCGACCGTATCGCCCGCCTGCGGATCGGGATCGAGGGCCTGCGGCTGGGGGCGATGCGGGCGCTGACCTCGACGATGAAGGTCGGGATCCCGGGCCCGGAGGGCTCGATCGCGAAGCTGCAGTGGTCCTCGACCAATCAGGCGATGACCGAGCTGGCGCTGGAGGTCGGCGGGGAGGAGGCTCTGCTGAAGGGCTCCCCGTGGGCCTACCGGTTCCTGCGCTCGCGGGCGAACTCGATCGAGGGCGGCACCAGCGATGTGCTCCGAAACATCGTCGCCGAGCGGGTGCTCGGCCTCCCCAAGCTGCGTTAGGCGGACCACCGTGGACTTCGACTTCAACGACGAGCAGCGCGAGATCAAGTCGACCGTGCGCGCCTTCCTCGCCAGCCGCTTCAAGCCGGAGAAGGTGCGCGAGCTGGCGGAGTCGGGCCAGCCCTACGACGACGCGCTCTGGGTCGAGATGTGCGAGCTCGGCTGGCCGGGGATCGCGGTTCCGGAGGAGCACGGCGGCCAGGGCCTCGGCGTGGTCGAGCTGGTCATCCTCCAGGAGGAGCTGGGGTATGCCTGTGCTCCCTCGCCCTTCATCTCCAACGCGGCCGCCGGCCTGCTGATCTCGGAGGCCGGCTCTGAATCCCAGCAGGCGGCCTGGCTGCCCGGGATCGCCTCGGGCGAGGCCCGCGGCGCCGCGGCGTTCACCCCCGACGACGAGCCGATCGTGGGCGCGGCCTCCGGCGCGGCGGTGCTCGTCCTCAACGACGGCGACGGCGCCCGGATCGTCGAGCCGTCCGCCGCGAGCCTGGAGCGCCTCTACCTGATCGACTCCACCCGGGCCTACTTCAGGGTCTCGGCGGAGGGGGGCGACCCGCTGCCAGGCGACGTCGCCCCCGCCGTCGACAAGGCCACGGTGGCGCTGTCGGCCGAGCTCGTCGGCGTCGCCCAGCGCGCCCTCGACATGGCGGTCGCCTACGCCAAGGAGCGCGAGCAGTTCGGCCGCGCGATCGGCGCCTACCAGGCGGTCTCGCACCGCCTCGCCGACATGCTCTGGGCGGTCGAGGAGGCCCGCTCGCTCACCTACTACGCCGCCTGGGTCGCCGACGCCGAGCCCGAGTCGCTGCCGTCAGCGGCCTCGATGGCCAAGGCTCGCGCCTCCGACGCGGCCTCCTCGGTCACCAACGACGCGATCCAGGTCTTCGGCGGCATCGGCTTCACCTGGGAACACGACGCCCACTTCCTGCTCAAGCGCGCCACGGTCGGCGCGCAGCTGCTCGGCACCGCCGGCCAGCATCGCGAGCGCGTCGCCGCGCTCAGCTTCGGCTAGCGCGGCTCAGTCGCCGAGGACCTTCGCGTCGGAGAGCAGCTTCACCTTGCCGCCGAGGCGGTACTCGATGTCGATCGTCTCGTGCTTGCGGTAGGTGCCGAACAGCCCCATGTACATCGCTGCCCAGCGCAGCCCGCCGACCTTGCCCTCCTTGACGATCGAGCGCCTGAAGACGACCTCGCCGTTGCGGATGTCGTAGTCCGTCCCGGGGGTCTGCTCGACCCCGTTGACGTAGACGCGGATCGGGGGCTCGGCGCTGTTCGGTAGCTTCACCCTGCGGCCGACCTCGACGCCCTCCTGCTCGCGGCCCGCGAACGGCTTGATCTCGTCGCTCACTTCAGCGCCCTCCTGATCGCCTCGAAGGCAGAGTCGCCCCCGGCGTCGAGCGGGCGCTTGCCGATGCCCCCCGCATACGGCACCAGGCTGCCGTCGCCCATCACGTCGAGGCCGGCGTCGCGGCTGCGGAACATGCGCCCGGTGGAGAGCTCGAGCCGGGCGGCTACCCGCTGCCCGGGCTCGTAGTCGCGGAAGGCGCTGATGGTGCCCAGGCGGGCGGTGGCGCGGATCTCCTCGGTCCGCGCCCGCAGCCTCGCGACCGCCTCGTCGAGCGCTTCGAAGCGCTCGCGCTCAACGCTGGAGCCGCGTCTGACCGTCAGCGTGTAGGTCAAGCCCCGCGGCGCGGGCGCTTCGGCCGGCGCGCCGGCGGCCCCGTGATCTTCTCGGCGCCCTCGCGGTCGCCGATCTGCACGTAGTCGAGATCCCGGTCGCCGGTGTAGATCTGGCGCGGCCTCGCGATCTTCTGCTCGGGATCGTCGTTCATCTCCATCCACTGCGCGACCCAGCCGGCGGTTCGCGGGATCGCGAAGATCACCGTGAACATGTCGGTCGGGATCTCGAGCGCCTCGTAGATGATCCCCGAGTAGAAGTCGACGTTCGGGTAGAGCTTGCGGTCGGTGAAGTACTCGTCTTCGAGCGCACGCTTCTCGAGCTCGGTGGCGATCTCGACCACCAGGTTGTCCGCGGTGGCCTCGAGCACCTCGTCGAGGTGCTTCTTGATGATCTGCGCCCGCGGGTCGTAGTTCTTGTAGACGCGGTGGCCGAAGCCCATCAGCTTCTCCTCGCGATTCTTCACGCCCTCGAGGAAGTCGGGGATGTTCTCGATCGTCTCGATCCGGCGCAGCATCCGCAGGACGGCCTCGTTGGCCCCGCCGTGCAGCGGCCCGTACAGCGCCGCGATCCCGGCGGTGATCGCCGAATAGGGATCCACCTGCGACGAGCCGACGCCGCGAACCGCGTTCGTCGAGCAGTTCTGCTCGTGGTCGGCGTGGAGGATGAAGAGCACGTCCAGGGCCTTGGCCAGGCGGGGATCCGGCTTGTATCGGGCCTCTGTCTTCTTGAACATCATCGAGAGGAAGTTCTCGGGGTAGCTGAGGTCGTTGTCCGGATAGACGTAGGGCAGGCCCATGTTGTGGCGGTAGGCGAAGGCGGCAAGCGTCGGCATCTTGGCGATCAACCTGATCGCCGCCATGTAGCGCTCCTCGGGGTCGTCGATGTACTTCGCGTCGGGGTAGAAGGTCGAGAGCGCGCCGACCCCGGGGAGCAGCATCCCCATCGGGTGCGCGTCGTAGCGGAAGGTCTCGAACAGGTGCTTGATGTCCTCGTGGACGAAGGTGTGGTGGGTGATGTCGTAGGTCCAGCGCTCGAGCTGCTGCTCGGTCGGAAGCTTGCCGAAGGTGAGCAGGTAGGAGACCTCGACGTAGCTGGAGTGCTCGCACAGCTGCTCGATCGGGTAGCCGCGGTGCTGCAGGATCCCCGCCTCGCCGTCGATGTAGGTGATCTCGGAACGACACGACGCCGTGTTCGTGAACGCCGGGTCGTAGGTCATCAGGCCGAAGTCGCCCTCGGACACCTTGATATCACGCAGGCCCATCGCGCGGACGGTGCCGTCGGTGATCTCGAGCTCGTAGGTCTCGCCGTTGCGGTTGTCGGTGACGGTCAGCGTCTCGGCGCCGGCCGTCGCGACTGCGCCGCCGTCCTGCTGGGTCTGCTCCTCGGTAGCCATCGGCCTCTCCTGGTTCGCTTGCCACTCGGGCACGCCCGATTCTCGCAGCTTGCGTCCGCGGCCGGTCAGGCGGCGCCGATTCCTAGACGGCTGATCATCTAGTCGAACCGGGTCATCGAGCGCAGCTCGGCCAGGCGAGCGTCGATCTCGCCGCGCTCCAGGCGGGCCACCCGCTCGGTGCCGAAGTCCTCGACGTTGAACGAGGCGAGCACGGTCCCGTGCGCCATCGCCTGGCGCAGCGCCCCGTGCCCGGAGCCCGGCGCCTGCCCGTCGAGGTAGCCGAGGAACCCGCCCGCGAAGCTGTCCCCGGCCCCGGTCGGGTCGCGGACGTCCTCCAGCGGCAGCCCCGGCACCGCGAAGAACCCCTCGGGGGTGAACAGCGCCGCGCCATACTCGCCCTGCTTGGCGACGACCACGCGTGGGCCCAGCTCCATCACCGCCCGCGCCGCCCGGGTCAGGTTCGGCTCCTCGGTCAGCTGACGGATCTCGGCGTCGTTGACGATCACGCAGTCGACCTCGCGGATCGCTTCGAGGAGTGACCCGCGCGCGGTCTCGATCCAGAGGTTCATCGAGTCCAGGGCGGCGAACCGAGCCCCGGTGCACTGCGCCCGGACCTTGCGCTGGAGGTCGGGCTGGATGTTCGCCAGGAACAGCGTCTCGGCGTCGCTCGAGGCCTGCGAGAGCCTCGGGTCGAACTCGCCGAACACGTTCAGGCGCGTCTCGTCGGTGTGGGCGACGTTCATGTCGTATCCGTAGTGCCCGCGCCAGCAGAAGGTCTCCCCGTCCTCGATGCGCTCGATGTCGGAGACGTCGACGTCGCGATCTCGCAGCAGCTCCAGGTGCTCGGAGCCGAAGTCGTGGCCGACCGACCCGACGACGCGCACATCCGTGAAGAAGCTCGCGGCCAGGGCGAAGTGAACGGCCGAGCCGCCCAGCATCCTTTCGCGCTCTCCGAACGGCGTTTTCACGGCGTCGAAGGCGATCGAGCCGACCACCGTCAGCGACATCGCGCGGCATCCTGGCAGACTTGCCCTGCAATGCGCGCGATCCAGGTCAACGAATTCGGCGGCCCGGAGGTCATGAACCTCTCCGAGCTGCCCGATCCCGAGCCCGCCGACGGGATGGTCATCGTCGACGTCGCCCGCTGCGGGATCAACTTCGCCGACACCCATGCGACCCGCAATGACTATCTGGCAAAGCAGTCCCTGCCGATGATTCCGGGCGCCGAGATCTCCGGTCGCACCCCCGAGCGTCGCCGCGTCGCCGCGATCCTCGGCGGGGGCGGGTACGCCGAGAAGGTCGCCGTCCCCGAGGGCTGGCTGGTGCCGTTGTCGGACGCGATCTCCGACGACGTCGCCGCCGGCATGCTGCTGCAGGGCCTGACGGCCCACGCGCTCGTTCACCGCTGCGCCAGGCTGGAGCCCGGCGAGACGATCGTCGTCCAGGCCGCCGGCGGTGGCACCGGGACGCTGGCGGTCCAGCTCGCCAAGCGAGCGGGCGGCCGGGTGATCGCCCTTGCCTCGAGCGAGTCCAAGCGCGAGCTGGCGACGCGCCTCGGGGCCGACGCCGCGATCGACTCGCGCTCCGAGGATCTCGGCGGCGCGATCGTCGAGGCGAACGGCGGCGAGCCGGTCGACGCGGTGCTGGAGATGTCCGGCGGCGAGACCTTCGAAACGTGCCTGCGGGCGCTGGCGCCGTTCGGGCGGCTGGTCGCCTTCGGCAACGCCTCGCGTCAGCCCAACCAGATCGACACCGGCCACCTGATGCGCCACTCGCGCGCCGTCATCGGCTTCTGGCTGATGCACCTGGTCGGGCAGCGCGAGCTCGTCGCCTCGATGGTCGCCGACCTGATGCAGGCGATCGAGGCGGGCGAGCTGGAGGTCGTGATCGGCGGCGTCTACCCGATGTCCGAGGTGAGGCAGGCGCACTCCGACCTCGCCGCCCGCCGCACGCACGGCAAGCTCCTTCTGGACCCCGCCGGCTGATGACCACCTTTCGTGACCTGGGCCTCGGCGAGGACCTGATGAAGACCCTGGAGGGGCTCGGCTACGAACAGCCGACGCCGATCCAGGAGCAGGCCATCCCCGAGCTCCTCGCCGGGCACGACGTGATCGGGCAGGCGCAGACCGGCACCGGCAAGACCGCGGCCTTCGGGCTGCCGCTGCTGGGGTACCTCGACCCGGATTCGGAGGACACCCAGGCGATCGTGCTCACCCCCACGCGCGAGCTCTGCATCCAGGTGACCCAGGCGCTGCGCGCGTACGCGGAGCACCTCGACGTCGAGGTGCTGGCCGTGTTCGGAGGCCAGGCGGTGGCCACGCAGCAGTCGCGGCTGCGGCTCGGCGCCCAGGTCGTGGTCGCCACGGTGGGGCGGATGATGGACCTGATGAACCGTGGCTCGCTGATCCTCAGCTCGGCCCGCTACATCGTCCTCGACGAGGCCGACGAGATGCTCGACCTCGGCTTCATCGAGGACGTCGAGAAGATCCTGCGCATGTGCCCGAGCGGCAGGCAGACGGCGCTGTTCTCGGCGACGATACCGCCGCCGGTCGCGCGCTTGGCGCAGGGCCACATGTACGACCCGGTGACGATCAAGGTGACGCCGCATCAGCTCACGGTCGACGCGATCGAGCAGGCCTTCGTCGAGGTCCCTGCCAAGGAGAAGACCGAGCGCCTGATGCAGGTGTTGCACGCCGAGGAGCCGGAGCAGGCGATCATCTTCTGCCGGACCAAGATCGGCGCCGCCCGCCTCGACGAGTCGCTGCGCCGCAAGGGGCTCAAGGCCAAGGCCCTGCACGGTGACATGAGCCAGGGACAGCGCGACGGCGTCATGCTGGCCTTCAAGGCCCACAACCTGCCCCTGCTGGTGGCGACTGACGTCGCCGCCCGCGGCCTCGACATCGAGCACGTCACCCACGTCATCAACTACGACGTGCCGACGACCACCGAGCCCTACGTGCACCGCATCGGGCGCACCGGGCGGGTCGGGCGCACGGGCAGGGCGATCACCTTCGTCACCCCGGCCCAGAGGGACGAGATCGAGCGGATCGAGCGCGAGGCCAAGACCTCGATCGGCGAGTGGGAGCCGCCCGAGGAGCGACTCGAGCACGCCCCTCGCCCGCGCCGCCGCGACCACGCCAAGGACGCCCCCGTGGGCGACGCCGCCCCCGACGTGGCCTCCGCCAACGGCGACAACGCGAAGCTGTTCATCAACCGCGGCGAGCGCAGCGGCATCTCCGAGGACGACATCCGCTGGGCGCTGGTCGAGGGAGCCGTCGTGCCGGAGGACGCGATCGGCGAGATCAGGGTCCTCGAGCGCTTCTCCTTCGTCGACCTCGACGCCGAGCATGCCGGGCGCGCGCTCGAGCGCCTCGACGGCACCAAGCTCAAGGGCAAGCAGGTCCGGGTCGAGTACGCGAAGGGCTAGATGGGCTAGGTGCCCGCGGCGGGCGCCGCCGCCCTAGCCTCCCGCTCCATGGTTGCCGCCCCGACGCTCGTCGCCGCGGTCCTCGCCGGCGTCTATCTGGCCTGGGACCCGGCCAGCGCTGACCTGGCCGCGCAAACCTTCCGCGCCGACCTCTTCGACGCCAACGGGTTCGCGGTCCTCAACAACGCTTGGTATGCGGGCCACCCTCTTCCCGGCTACTCGCTGCTGTTCCCGCCGCTGGCCGCGCTGATCGGTCCGCGCCTGGTCGGCGCCCTCGCCGCGGTGGCCGCGGCCGGCCTGTTCGCGGCCCTCGCCCACGATCGCTTCGGCGAGCGCGCCCGGCTGGGGGCGCTGTGGTTCGGCGCCGCGACCGCGACCAACCTGTTCACCGGCCGCCTCACCTTCGCCCTCGGGATCGCGCTCGGGCTGGCGGCGCTGCTGGCGCTTCAGCGGGGTCGCTCGCGCCTGGCGCCCCCGCTGGCGGTGCTGACCAGCTTCGCCAGCCCGGTCGCGGGGCTCTTCCTCGCGATCGCGGGCGCGGCGGCGGCCATCGCCGGGCGCCGGGCGGGCGCCGATCGCGACAAGGGGTGGAGGCCGGGCGCCGCCGTCGCGACCGCGGCGACCGCGGCGGCGATCTCGATGGCGGTCGCGTTCCCGATCGACGGCGTCGAGCCGTTCGTCGCCTCGGCCTTCCAGAACGTCCCCATCTTCGCCGCGGTGGCCCTGGTGCTGATCCCTGGCGACGAGCGGGTCCTGCGCTGGGGGATCGCGCTGTACGCGCTGGTCGCGATCGCGCTGTTCGTCTTCGACAACGCCGTCGGCGGCAACGTCACCCGGCTCGGGGCTCTGTTCGCCGGCCCGGTGATGGCGCTGGCTCTCGCCGGCCGCCGCCCGCTGGCGCTGGCGATCGTGGCGCTTCCCCTGCTCTGGTGGCAGTGGTCGGCCCCGGTCCGCGACGTCGCCGACGCGATCGACGACCCGTCGGTCGAGCGCTCGTTTCATCGTCCCCTGGTCGACGAGCTCGACCGCCGCACCGTCGGCGCCCCGACCCGGGTGCAGGTCCTGCCGACCCGCAACCGCTGGGAGGCCGTCTACGTGGGCGAGGCGTACCCGCTGGCGCGGGGGTGGCTGCGCCAGGCCGAGTCCGACGACTTCGACCTGTTTGAAGACGGCCGCCTCGACCCCGCCTCCTACTTCGACTGGCTGCGCGACAACGCCCTCGACTACGTCGCCGTCCCCGAGGGCGTCGAGCTCGACTACCTGGCGACGGATGAGGCCGAGCTGATCGGCTCCGGCCTGCCCTACCTCGACCTGATCTGGCATAGCCCCGACTGGAAGCTCTACGAGGTGGCCGGGGAATCGACCCTGGTGACCGCGCCCGGAGGCACCGTGCCCTCCGCCGACGCCCGGATGGCGGCGATCGGCCCGGAGTCCTTCGAGGTCACGGCCGACGCCCCCGGCGCCTACCTGGTGCGGGTGCACTACTCGCGCTATTGGGACGTCGTCGCCGGCGACGCCTGCGTGGAGCGCGACGGAGACTGGACCCTGTTGCGGGCCCGGGCGGCATCGGTCATGCGGGTCGAGGCCCGCTTCTCACTCGGCGCCATGGTCGGCGCCTCCGACCAGTGCTCGAACTAGCCGCCTAACCGCGCAGGCGGTCGATCTCGGCGACCGTCGCCTCGCCCGGCCCCACGCCGAGGCGTTCGCAGGCGAGCAGGTAGATCTCCGGCTGCGGCTTGTGGAGGCCGACCTCCCCCGAGATCATCGCCTCGTCGGGCTCGAGGCCGGCGAACAGCCGCTCGGTCAGCCGATCGTGGTCGCTCAGCCCCAGCAGGGCGCCGAAGCGGGGCTCGAACTTGCGCGCTGTCGATCTCGCCGGTCTCGAGGCTGCGCAGCAGGCCGAGGGCCTCGGGATCGCCACGAAAGAGGTCGCGGACGGCGGACGGCTGCAGCCCCTCGCCCTCGCAGAAGGCGGCGAAGGCCGTCCAGATATCGGTCGTCAGCACCCCGCCGTAGTCGACCACCAGGGCCGTGTGTCTCGCTCGCTCGCCCATATGCTTGATGCGTGGGCGAGGAGGCTACAGAGGGCGAGATCTGTGAAGGAATCGACCGCGCCGGCATCGAGGGCTGGTTCGAGGCCAATGTCGAGGGGGTCGAGCCGCCGCTCGCCTTCGAGCGGATCGCAGGCGGCCGCTCGAACCTGACCTTCGGCGTCGCCGACGCGGCCGGCGAGCGCTGGGCGTTGCGCCGCCCCCCGCTGGGCAAACGCCTGGCCTCGGCCCACGACATGGGCCGCGAGCACCGGATCATCTCCGCCCTCGGCCCCACCCCCGTGCCGGTGGCGCCCGCCATCGCGCTCTGCGACGACGAGGCGGTGAACGGGGCGCCCTTCTACGTCATGGGC
>JBKJZF010000288.1:0-9100 GCA_046715315.1 Solirubrobacterales bacterium
CCACCCGCCAGGAGGAGTACCACCGGTTCCTGCCGCTGGTCAAGTGGCTGCTGGCTCTCCCGCATTACATCGCCCTCCTCTTTCTCGGCATCGGCGCCCTGGTGGCGATGTTGATCGCCTTCTTCGCCGTGCTCTTCACCCGGCGCTACCCCAGAGGCCTGTTCGACTACGTGGTTGGCGTCATCCGCTGGGCGTGGCGGGTGAACGCCTACGTCTACCTGCTGGTCGACAAGTACCCGCCGTTCACCCTCGCCGACGACCCCGACTACCCGGCCAAGCTCGAGATCGCCTACCCCGAGGACGGGGTCGACCGCTGGCGTGCGCCGTTCGCCTGGCTGCTGGCGCTCCCGTACCTGTTCGTCGCCAGCCTGCTGTCACAAGTCGCCGGAATCGTCGCCTTCATCGGCATCTTCGTGATCATGTTCACCGCGAAGCTGCCGGAGGGGATGTTCAAGCTGATCTTGATCCCGCTCCGCTGGGGGATCCGCGGCGGCGCCTACGCCTACTTCCTGATCACCAAGTACCCCCCGTTCGAATGGGAATGAAATAACTCCGCCGCCTCCTCCGCTTCGCGTCCGGGGGCGGCGGGTTAGGGCGCGGGGCCTTACCCGGCAGGCTCATGCGCACGACCCGGGACTGCGTCCCTAGCCCGGGCGGGCGTTACTTGGAGATTGGCCTACCGGCCATGTCGTCCTCGCCCTCGGGCAGCTTGCCGTCGCGGCCGACGTAGCCGTCGGCGGCGCCGACGACGACGTAGACGGCGTCGGCCTCGCCGGTGTTGCGCAGCTCGCGCACCGTGCTGGCGTCGACCCAGGCCATTCCGCCAGGGCCGAGCGTGTGCTTGGAGCCGTCGCCGAACTCGATCTCGACCTGTCCCGAATGCAGGAAGTACAGCTCCTCCTGGCGCTCGTGGTAGTGCTTGCCGGTCTCGAAACCGGGCGGCAGCACGATCGCGTTGACGCCGAAGGCGTTGACGCCGAGCTCGCGGCGGATCTTGCGGAAGCCGGGCCCCTCGCCGAGGCCGTCCAGCGCCGCCACGGCGTATCCGTCCCCACGGATCGGCTCTCGCACCTCGTCGCTCACGGCTGCGCACCCTAATACCCTTCGCGCCCCGATGACCGAAGGGCCGAATATCTTCGCCAAGCAACACCTGATGACCGCCGGGCCGACGCCCCTGCCGCCGGCCGTCTCGCAGGTGATGGCCGAGCCGATCCTCTACCACCGCGCCCCCGCCTTCATCGAGGTCTACACACGCGTGCTCGAGCGCCTGCGCACCGTCTTTCAGACCGGCAACGACGTCCTCTGCTTCGCCTCCTCCGGGACCGGGGCGATGGAGTCTGCGGTCTCCAACCTCGTCGTCCCGGGCGAGCCCGCGGTGGTCGCCTCCTGCGGCAAGTTCGGCGAGCGCTGGGCCGAGCTCTGCGACGCCTTCGGCGCCGACACCACCCACCTCGCCTTCGAGTGGGGCTCCAAGGTCGACCCCGACCGCCTCGACGAGTCCCTGGCCGGCCTCGGCGGCGCCTCCAGGGTCGTCTTCGTCACCCACTCCGAGTCCTCGACCGGCGTCGTCAACGACGTCAGGGCGCTGAACGAGGTCGCCACGCAGCACGGCGCCGTGCTCTGCGTCGACGCGATCTCGGGCCTCGGGGCGGTCGATCTGCCCCAGGACGAGTGGGGCCTGGACGTGGTCGTCTCCGGCTCGCAGAAGGCGCTGATGTGCCCTCCGGGGCTGGCCTTTGCCTCGGTCTCCGAGCGGGCGCTGGCGCTGGCGGCCTCCAACCCGGGTCGCCGCTACTACTACGACTGGGAGCGGACCGCGAACGGTCAGGCCCAGGACCCGCCGAACTCGGCCTTCACCCCGGCCGTGACCCTGGTGATGGCTCTCGACGTCGCCCTGGGGCTGATCGGGGAGGAGGGCCTCGGCGCGGTCTTCGGCCGTCACGCCCTGCTCGCCCGCGCGACCCGGGCGGGCATCGAGGCCCTCGGGCTCGAGCGCTTCGGGCCCGACGACCCCGACGCCAACGTGCTCACGGCGGCTCGCATGCCCGACTTGATCGACGGCGCCGCGGTGCCGAAGCTGATGCGCGACCGTTACGGGGTGACGATCGCCGGCGGGCAGGGCAAGCTGAAGGGGCGGATCGCCCGAATCGCCCACGTCGGCTACTACGGCGGCTTCGACATTGTGATCGCCCTGACCGCGCTCGAGATGGCGCTCCGCGACCTCGGTCACGATGCCGAGCCCGGCGCCGGCGTCGCCGCGGCCCAGCGGGTCTTCGCCGACGGCGGCTCCGTGCCCACGCCGGCCGGGTGACCGTGGCCGAGCGGACCCTCACCGACCCGGTGCCCCGGGTGCTCGTCAAGGAGAAGATCGCCGACGCCGGCGTCGAGCTGCTGCGCCACGAGTTCGAGGTCGAGCTCGGGCTGGACTGGGACGATGACACCCTGCGCGAGCGGATCGGCGAGTTCGACGCGATCCTGATCCGGTCTCAGACCAAGCTGACGGCCGACTTGATCGGGCGCGCCGACCGCATGCGGGTGATCGGGCGCGCCGGCACCGGCGTCGACAACGTCGATCTCGACGCCGCCACCAAGCGCGGGATCATCGTCGCCAACGCGCCCGAGTCGAACTCGGTCGCCGCCGCCGAGCACACCCTGGCGATGGCCCTGGCGCTGTGCCGCAACATCCCGCAGGCGCACGGCTCGCTGATCCGGGGCCGCTGGGAGCGCTCGCGCTTCGGGGGCAGCGAGCTCTACCGCAAGACGCTGGGCGTGATCGGGTTCGGCCGCATCGGCCAGCTCGTCGCCCACCGCGCCCAGGCGTTCGAGATGGAGGTGATCGGCTTCGACAAGTTCGTCGCGCCCGAGCGCTTCCGCGATCTCGGTGTGGAGGGGGTCGAGACCATCGAGGAGCTGTACGGGCGCGCGGACCTGATCACGATCCACCTGCCGAAGGCCCCGGACACGATCAACTGGATCGGGGCCGAGGCGATCGCGGCGATGACGGACGGCGTGCGGATCGTCAACTGCGCCCGTGGCGAGCTGGTCGACCTCGACGCGCTCCAGGCGGGCCTCGAGTCCGGCAAGGTCGCCGGGGCGGCGCTGGACGTGTTCCCCTCGGAGCCCTTCACCGAGCACCCGCTGTTCGAGCGCGACGACGTGGTCGTCACCCCGCACCTCGGCGCCTCCACGACGGAGGCTCAGGACCGTGCGGGCACCGACACCGCCGAGCAGGTGCGCGCGGCCCTGGCCGGCGGGGTGGTCACCAACGCGGTCAACATCCACGCAACGCTGCCCGAGGTCCTGGTCCCGTTCGTGCCGCTTTGCGAGCGCCTCGGCCGCCTGGCGCAGGGCCTGGGCCAGGGCTCGGTCGTCCGAGTCGAGGCCGAGTTCAAGGGCCGGATCGCCGAGCACGACACCCGTCTGCTCGGGATCTCGGTCATGGTCGGCGCGCTCTCGGGCCACACCGAGGAGCCCGTCAACCTGGTCAACGCCCCGGCGATGGCCGAGGAGCGCGGGATCGAGCTGATCGAGACCAAGGACACCACCTCCGAGGACTTCACCGAGCTCGTCACCGTGCGCATCGGCTCCGGGGAGGGGTCGGTCGAGGTCGAGGGCACCGGGGTCGGCCCCCGCAACGACCCCTACCTGACCTCGATCTGGGGGGCACGCTTCTACCTGCCGTTCGAAGGACACCTGGCGGTCTTCCGCTACACCGACACGCCCGGGATGATCGGCCGCGTCGGAACGGCCTTCGGGGAACAAAGCGTGAACATCGTCTCTGCCGCGGTCGGGGCGGAGACCGGCGACGACACCGCCGTGATGGTGCTCACCACCGACGCCGCCGTCCGCCCGGAGACGGTCGAGAGCATCCTCAAGCTCGACGGCTTCTTCGAGGGGCGCGCGGTCTCGCTGTAAGCACTAGGCTCGCCCGGATGCGAGCAGTGGTCATCGTCCGCCACGGCGGGCCCGAGGTTCTCGAGGTCCAACAGCGTCCGGACCCGCCGGTCGGCCCCGGCGAGGTGAGGATCGCCGTCAGGGCCGCCGGGATCAACTTCGCCGACCTGATGGCCCGCTCCGGGGTCTACCCGGACGCGCCGAAGCCGCCGTGCGTCGTCGGCTACGAGGTCGCCGGCGAGGTCGAGTCGGTCGCCGACGGAGTCGAGTCGGTGAAGGTGGGCGACCGGGTGATCGCCGGGACGCGGTTCGGCGGCTACGCCGGGCTCGTCACCGTCCCCCACGACCAGGCGCTGCCGCTGCCGGCCGACCTCTCCTTCGAGCAGGGCGCCGCGTTCCCGGTCAACTACGGCACCGCCTACGCGGGGGCCGTGCTGATGGGTGGCCTGCGCGAGGGGGACCGCCTGCTGATCCACGCCGCCGCCGGCGGCGTCGGGATCGCCGCGACGCAGATCGCCAAGAACATCGGCGCCGAGGTCTTCGGCACGGCGTCGGCCGCCAAGCACGACGCGATTCGAGAGCAGGGTGTCGATCACGCGATCGACTACCGCACCGAGGACTTCCTCGACGAGGTGATGCGGATCACCGCCGGCGAGGGAGTCGACGTCGCCATGGACGCGGTCGGGCCCTCGAGCTTTCGCCGCAGCTACAAGGCGCTGAGGCAGGGTGGGCGGCTGATCATGTTCGGCCTCTCCGAGGTGCAGACCGGCGACAAACGCAATATCCCGGCGGTGCTCAAGGGCGTGGTGACGATGCCGCTGGCGACAATGCCGTGGTGGAAGAGCCTCTCGATGATGAGCGAGAACAAGGGGATCCTGGGGCTAAACATGCTCCATTGGTGGGACAGGGAGGGCAACCTCGACCGTGTCGTCGAGCCGCTGATGAAGGACCTGGAGGCGGGCCGGCTGGGGCCGGTCGTCGCCGAGAGCTTCCCCTTCGACCGCGCGCCCGAGGCGCACCGCTTCCTCGCCGAGGCCCGCAACGTCGGCAAGGTCGTGCTGGTGCCTTAAGCCCGGGTACCCGCCTGACCCGTCGTTAGGGTGCCGGGCGTGTCCTGGGCGACCCTGGCCAGCATCGGCAGCGTCTACGAACGGGCGATCGTCGACACCGGCCGCCAGGCCGAGTTCCTCTTCTTCGTCGCCTTCCTGGTGAGCTTCGGCTTCATCCGCACCAGCGCGCACCTGATCCGTGCCCAGGTGAAGTGGTGGCCCGGCAACGTCGAGGTCGGCGGTACCCACATCCATCACCTGGTGTGGGGAATCCTGCTGCTCCTGACCTTCGGCTATATCGGCGTCGCGATCGCGCCCGACTCGCCCTGGCACGAGATCGCCGCCGTGCTGTTCGGCGTCGGCGCCGGCCTCACCCTCGACGAGTTCGCCCTCTGGCTCAACCTCTCAGACGTCTACTGGTCGGACAAGGGGCGGCGCTCGATCGACGCCGTGATCGTCGCCGCCTGCATCTCGGGGATGGTGCTGGTCGGCTTCAGCGCCTGGGCCGAGGTCGCCGACGAGGTCGAGACCGGCGTCTTCGCCGTCGTCGGCTTCTTCGGAGTGCTGGCGATCGCGGTGGCGCTCGTCAACCTCTCCAAGGAGAAGTTCGGGATGGCCGCGGCCGGGCTGTTCCTGCCGCCGGTCGGGATCGTCGGCGCTCTGCGGCTCGGTCGGCCCCGATCGCTGTGGGCGAAGCTCTTCTACCGCAGGGACGCGAAGAAGGCCCGGGCGCGGGAGCGGTTCGGCGACTTCTTCGAGGGCGGCTCCGGACACGACCGGCTCCACCGCTGCGAGTAGCCGCCCGCCGCGGTCTCGTGCGCTACTCTGCGGTGACCGAATGACCCCCCGGCTCGACAGCCTCGCGCTTCTCCTTCTCCTCCCCCCGCGGGGGGAGTAGCGCTGGGCGGCGCGAGAGCCGCGAAGTAAGAGGTCAATCGGTTTTCAAGGAGAAGGAGGGAGTCCGATGAGCGGCTCCGACGGAGTAGGCGCAGTCCCCGAGCAGGACCGGGTCCAGGTCTTCGACACGACGCTGCGAGACGGCGAGCAGTCGCCGGGCATCTCGCTGCACACCAAGGAGAAGCTCGAGATCGCCCAGCAGCTGGCCCGGCTGGGGGTGGACGTGATCGAGGCCGGCTTCCCGATCACCTCGCCCGGCGACTTCGAGGCCGTCGAGCAGATCTCGCGGACCGTCCAGGGCCCCGTGATCTGCGGCCTCGCGCGCACCCACAAGGCCGACATCGACGCGGCCTGGAACGCGATCAAGGACGCCGAGCGCCCGCGCATCCACACCTTCATCTCGACCTCTGACATCCACATCACCCACCAGCTGCAGACGACGCGCGACGACGTCAAGGGCCAGGCCAAGGCGGCCGTGGCGCTGGCCAAGTCCTACTGCGACGACGTCGAGTTCTCGCCGATGGACGCGACCCGCGCGGAGATCGAGTTCACCGCCGCGGTCTGCGCGATCGCGGTCGCCGAGGGCGCGACCGTGATCAACATCCCCGACACCGTCGGCTACACCACCCCCGATGAGTATCGGCGCTACTTCGAGCGCCTGTTCGAGCTGGTGCCGGCGCTGCGCGAGGTGAGGATCTCGGTTCACTGCCACGACGACCTCGGGATGGCTGTCGCCAACTCCTACGCCGGCCTGCTGGCCGGCGCCCGGCAGGTCGAGTGCGCGATCAACGGCCTCGGCGAGCGCGCCGGCAACTGCTCGCTGGAGGAGATCGTGATGCTGCTGCGGACCCGTCGCGACGAGCACGGCCTCGACACGACCTGTGAGACCCGCGAGCTGGCCCGGACCAGCCGCATGGTCTCGCGCTTCACCGGCTACTCGGTCCAGCCGAACAAGGCGATCGTCGGGCGCAACGCCTTCGCCCACGAGTCCGGCATCCACCAGGACGGGGTGCTGAAGGAGCGGACCACCTACGAGATCATGGACGCCCGCGACGTCGGGCTGGAGTCGAACTCGATCGTGTTGGGCAAGCACTCGGGGCGCCACGCGCTGCGCGACGCGCTCGAGCAACTCGGGTTCAAGGTCGACGGCAACGCCCTCAACCAGGCCTTCCACCGCTTCAAGGAGGTCGCCGACAAGAAGAAGCAGGTGACCGCGCTCGACCTCGAGGCGATCGTCTCCGACCAGGTCCGCGAGGGCGCCGAGCGCTACGAGCTCAACTGGATGGACGTCGAGGCCTCGACCCGCCGCGAGCCGCATGCGAAGGTCGCCGTCACCCTGCCCTCCGGTGAGCAGGCCGAGGGCAGCTCGGGCGGGGACGGCCCGGTGGACGCGATCTTCGGAGCGATCCGTGACGCGACGCAGGTCTCCTCCGAGTTGCGCCAGTACACGGTCTCCGCGGTCACCGAGGGCGAGGACGCGCTCGGCGAGGTGACGGTGATGGTCAACGCCCATGGGCGGCTGGCGAGCGGCCAGGGTGTCGCCACGGACATACTCGAGGCGTCGGCCCGCGCCTATGTGCGCGCGCTCTCCAACGCGCTCGACGGCGCCTCGGTCCGCGAGGCCGAGTCGGCCACGGCCGGCGCCGCCTCCAAGCCGATCACACCCGGGCCCTAGCTGCGGGGGCGCGGCTATTGCACGCCCGCCGGCGCGCCCCCCTGCAGGACCCGCATCAGGCTCCAGGCCGAGACCAGTGCCCACACCCCCTCCAGCAGGAGGAAGCCCCACTGCTCCTCGTTCAGCGCCAGGGCGGCGAGCACGGCCGACCCGATCAGGTTGAGCACGAGGTAGGCGCGCGACGCCGCCGAGACGCGCCCGAACTGCAGGCCGGCGAACGCGGCGAGAATCATCAGCGCGCCGGCGATCTGGATCAGCTGGTCCACGCCGGGCACGATAGCGCCCTTCAGCGTCCGTGGCAGCGCACTAACGACCGTGATAGCGTACAGCGGACGATGGCTCCCGCAACCGTGAACGGCGCCGTGGGTGAGCGGGTTCGAGCGCTCCGCGACGGCATGGACCTGTCGCTGCGCGACCTCGCCCAGCGCAGCGGCGTCAGCGCGCCGATGCTCTCCCAGGTCGAGCGGGGCGAGACCAGCCCGACCCTGTCGGTGGCCGGCAAGATCGCCGCCGGGCTCGACCTCAGCCTGTCGCAACTGCTGCGCCTCGACGAGCAGGCGCACGTGGTCGTCACCCGCCGCCGCGAGCGGCGCTCGCACCGCCGGGGCGGCCATCGCGTCGAGGAGCTGACGCCGCCGCTGCCGGGGCAGCGCGCCGACGTCTCGATGCACCTGCTCGACCCGGGCACCGCGACCGGCGACGCCGGCGACCCGCCGATGCACGAGCCGGGCAGCCGCGAGACCGTGGTCGTCCTCGAGGGGTCGCTGACGCTGGTCGTCGATGGCGTGCGCCACGAGCTGAACGAGGGCGACTCGGTCACCTTCGACGCCGATCTCACCCACCACTTCCTCAACGAGGGCACCGCGCCGACGCGCTTCATCGCCGTCGCCGCCGCCGGGCTGCGCAGGAGCTGATCGTGGCGCGGACGATGTTCGAGAAGATCTGGGACGCCCACGCGGTCGCCGACGGCCTCATCTACATCGACCTTCACCTCGTCCACGAGGTCACCTCTCCGCAGGCGTTCGAGGGGCTGCGGCTGGCCGGCCGCAAGGTTCGCCGCCCCGAGCGCACGGTGGCCACCGCCGACCACAACGTCCCCACCGACGGCACCGCAACGGCGCGGATGATCGCCGACACGCTCTCGCGCAAGCAGGTCGAGACGCTCGAGCTCAACTGCGAGGAGTTCGGGGTACCGCTGTACTCGCTGGGCTCCGAGCGGCAGGGCATCGTCCACGTGATCGGGCCCGAGCTGGGCCTGACCCAGCCGGGGATGACGATCGTCTGCGGCGACAGCCACACCTCCACCCACGGCGCCTTCGGCGCGCTCGCCTTCGGCATCGGCACCTCCGAGGTCGAGCACGTGCTCGCCACGCAGTGCCTGGGCCAGCGCCGTCCGCAGACGATGCGGATCAGCTACTCGGGCGAGCTGGGGGAGGGCGTCAGCGCCAAGGACCTGATCCTGGCGACGATCGGCAGACTGGGCATCGGCGGGATGGTCGGCCACGCCGTCGAGTACGCGGGCGAGACGATCCGCGGCCTGACGATGGAGAATCGGATGACGATCTGCAACATGACGATCGAGGGG
>JBKJZF010000289.1:0-5268 GCA_046715315.1 Solirubrobacterales bacterium
CCCCCAGATCGCCCCGTCCGAATGCCGCATACGCCTCTTTTGCGATGTCCACGTTGCTCATCTCGTATCTCCTCCTGTAGGTCCTGCCCCTTGCTTGCGACCCTACGCTTCTAGGCGAAGCGGCGCAGGGCGAGCCGCGCCGCCAGCCCGTAGGCGGCGGTTAGCGCCGCCAGGTGAAGCACCGGCACGCCGATCCCCGGGCCGGCTGCGTCGAGCCCGCCCGAGAGCGCGTCGAGCGCCGGGTCGAACGGAAACAGGGCGCGGAAGACCTCGATCACGTCGTACAGGCCGGCCCCGCCCGTCCCCGAAGGCACCAGCGAGAGGAAGGCGATCGGCAGCGAGATCATGAAGGCCAGCAGGGAGGAGGCGCGGACCTCGCGAGCGGCCGAGCCGATCGCCGCGCCGAAGGCGGCGAAGCCCGCGCCGCCGGCGACGATCGCCGCCACGATCAGGCCGAAGCGCCCCCAGTCGATCTCGACGAACAGCGACAGGCCCGCCAACATCAGCAGGGTCACCGCCACCGAGGCGACCACCCCCAACAGCACCTTCTCGCCGAGCAGCGTCGCCGGCCCGACCAGCCCGCGGGTGATCCGCGAGTAGGCGTTCTCCTCGCGCTCGAGCGCCAGCGAGCCGGCGACCAGCAGCACGGTCACGAACATCAGCGTCACCGTCGCCGCGACCGAGATCGCGAAGGCGTCGAGGCCGGGCGCATCGCCGGAGACGACCTCCTTCTGCACGTTGATCGGCGAGGAGACCGCTCCCAGCAGCGGCAGGGCGAAGTCGAGGTTGTCGCGGGCGAGGTCGGCGAAGCGGATCACCTGCTCGAGCTGGTCGCGGTTGGGGTCCGACTTCGGCAGGTCGTCGGCGACCTTCTGCAGCACCTCGGCGGCGTCGCGCAGGCCGAGGATCTCGAGGGTGTCACCGAGGATCGGGATCGTGAAGCTGCCGCCCTCGATGAGGACGTTGAGGTAGACGCCGGCCTGCTCGGAGACGCGCTCGGCGATGATCAGGTTGGCCTCGGTGATCAGCGAGCGGATGCGGTCGTCGACGAGCTGGCCCTTGACCGGATCCTCCTCGTTGACCAGGACCTCGACGGTCGGCTGTTGGGGGTCGAGCGTGGTCAGCGACTCAAGCTTTGAGACCAGGTCGGGCGGCAGGATCAACGCCGCCAGCACCTCGCCGTCGGTGACCATCTGCTCGGCCTGCGCGCGGCTGGAGACGTCGACGCACTCGATCCGGTCGCAGAGCTCGGCCTTGGCCTGGGCGCGGGAGAACTCGCCGCCCTCGCCGCCGAGGTCGAACTGGTCGCCGGCCGGGACCTGGTTGTAGAAGGCGACGCGCGGCTTCTCGGGCCCGCGCGAGAGCGCGAACCCGATCAGGATCGCGATCGCCACCGGGTAGACGATCAGCAGCGCCGTCACCAGCGGCGAGCGCCGCAGGATCTGCAGGTCCTTGAGCAACAGCCAGCGCATCAGTGGCCCCGCTCGCGCAGGTAGTGGACGAACGCCTGCTCGAAGTCGCGCCCGCCCGACTCGGGCGCCGCCTCGTGCAGCTCGCGCGGGGTGCCGTCGAAGACGCGCTCGCCGTCGGCGAGGACGAGCAGGCGATCGCCGTAGCGCTCGGCCTCTTGGATGTAGTGGGTGGTGAAGATCACCGTGGTGCCGGCGCCGGCGAGCGCAAGCACGAACTCCCAGAGGCGCTCGCGCTGGCGCGGGTCGAGGCCCGAGCTGGGCTCGTCGAGCAGCAGCACCGCCGGCCGCGCCAGCAGGCCGATGGCGATGTTCACCCGCTGCTGGTTGCCGCCCGACAGCGTTGCGACCTGGTCGTCGCGGCGATCCGCGAGCGCCGTCTGGGCCAGCATCTCCTCGAGCACGGCGTCGGGGTCGTCCATCCCCTCCAGGCGCGCGAACAGGAGCAGGTTCTCGGCCACGGTCAGGCGGCGGTAGAGCGCCGCCTGCTGGGGCACCCAGCCGATCTCACCGCCGGTGGTGCTGAACTCGCCGCCGTCGGCGGCGCGGATCCCGGCCAGGATCGACAGCAGCGTGGTCTTGCCGGCGCCGTTGGGGCCGATCACGGCCAGCAGCTCGCCGCGGCGCGCCTCGAAGGAGACGCCTCGAAGCGCCGCCCGCTCGCCGAAGTGCTTGCTCAGCTCGCGAGCCTCGATCACCACCCGGTCGTCGCCTGCCATCAGGGACGGAAAGCTAGATGGTCGAGGGTCCCGGCCCTCCGGCGCCGCGTCCGGCGACCGTTACGCTGCGCCGGTGAAGGTCCTGTTCATCGGAGACATCATCGGCAAGCCGGGCCGGGCCGGGCTGGCGGCGACACTGCCCGAGCTGCGCGAGCGCCACGCTCCCGACCTGGTCATCGCCAACGGCGAGAACGCCGCCGGCGGCCTCGGGATCACCGAGCGCAACGCCAAGGAGATCTACGCGATGGGCGTCGACGTGATCACCCTCGGCAACCACACCTTCCGCCACCGCGACGTCTACGACTACCTCGACCGCGAGCAGCGGATCATCCGCCCCGCCAACTACATGAAGAGCAACCCCGGCCGCGGCTCGACCGTGGTCGAGGCGGCGGGCAAGCGGGTCGGCGTGATCAACCTCAGCGGCACCGTGCAGCTGCGGGCGGCGCGCTCGCCGTTTCCCGAGGTCGAGATGCTGCTCGACCGGATGGATCACGAAGTCGACGTCTTCATCGTCGACTTCCACGCCGAGACGACCTCAGAGAAGGTGGCGATGGGCTGGCACCTGGACGGGCGCGTCGCCGCGGTGCTCGGCACCCACACCCACGTCCCCACCGCCGATGCCCGCGTCCTCCCCGGGGGCACCGCCTTCATCTCCGACGTCGGCATGACCGGCTCGCGCGACAGCGTCCTCGGCGTGCGCTGGGAGCAGGCCCTGGAGTCGTTTCGCACCCAGATGCCGGTCAAGTTCACGACCGCAGACGACAACGTCTGGATCAACGGCGCCGTGGTCACCGTCCGCGACGACGGCCTCGCCGAGTCGATCGAGCAGGTGCTGGTGCCGGCTGAGGGTTAGTCGCCTGAGTCCTTGGCCTTGCCGGCGGCCTGCTTCGGGGTCTCCTTCGCCGCGCCGGGGGCCTCTGCCTCAGCGGCCTTCGACTCTGTCGACCCGGTGCCGGGCTGCTTCAGCGCCTGGGCCGCGGCCTTCGCCTTGTCGGCGAGGCTTCCCGGGCCCTTGGCGATGCCCTTGAGCTGCTCGGCGTCCTGCTTCAGGGTGTCGGTCCCGCCGCGCTTTTCGACGACCTCCTTGGCCTTGTTGGCGAGGTTCGAGAGGTTCTTGAAGTTCACCATCGTGGTCTCCTGGTCGGGGATCTAAGCACTGAGCCTATTCCCGCCGGGCCGGCGCGGCGCCTGTGCCGCTGGCACACTTCCGGGATGCGCTGTCTTGCGATCGTCCACGAACGCGACGCGGGCCCGGGGGTGTTCGCCGAGGCCATCGCCGAGCGTGGCGCCGCGCTCGACGAGTGGTTCGTGGCCGAGTCAGACCAGCCGCCCGCCGACCCCTTCGGCTACGACGCCGTCTTCACCTTCGGCGGCGCGATGAACCCCGACCAGGACTCAACCTACGCCTGGATGGGCCCCGAGAAGGAGCTGCTGCGCGAGCTGCTGGCCCGAGACGTGCCGCTGATGGGCTCCTGCCTCGGCACCCAGCTGCTCGGCGAGGCGGCGGGGGCGCGTTCGCATCCGGCGCCCGGACACGAGATCGGCTGGTTCGACGTCGAGCTCACGCCGGAGGGACGCGACGACCCGGTGCTGGGCCCGCTCGCCCCCGGCTTCAGCGCCTTCCAATGGCACTCCTACGAGGTGCCGCTGCCGCCGGGGGGTGTCCCGCTGGCGACCAGCTCGGTATGCCTGCAGGCGTGGCGCCTGGGCGCGCTCGTCTACGGCATCCAGTTCCACGCGGAGGTCTCGGAAACCGACGCCCACGGCTGGATCCGCAACTACGGTGCCGAGCCGGCCGCGATCGACGCCGGGGTAGACCTCGACCGCTTCAGCGCCCAGACGCGCGAGCGCATCGGCGGCTGGAACCGCCTCGGCCGCGGCCTCTGCGACCGCTTCCTCGACCTCGTCGCCTCGCGGCGGCCGGCTCAGTCCGGGGTGACGTAGGCGCCGGAGAGCCCGCCGTCGACGAGGAAGGTCGAGGCGTTCACATAGGAGGACTCGTCGCTCGCCAGGAAGACGGCGCCCTGGGCGATCTCGCGGGGCTCGGCGAAGCGGCCCATCGGCAGGTGCACCAGCCGGCGCTTGGCCTCGGCGCGGTCCGAGGCGAACAGCTCCTGCAGAAGCGGCGTGTCGACCGGGCCCGGGCAGAGAGCGTTGACGCGGATCCCGCGGCGGGCGAACTCGACGCCCATCTCCCGCGACATCGAAACGACGGCGCCCTTCGACGCCGTGTAGGAGATCTGCGAGGTGGCGGCGCCCATCACGGCGACGAACGAGGCGGTGTTGATCACCGAGCCCCCGCCAGCCTCGAGCAGGTGCGGGATGCCGTGCTTGCAGCAGAGGAAGACGCCGCGCAGGTTCACGTCCTGGACCCGCTGCCAGGCCTCGAGCGAGGTCTCGAGCACGTCGTGGTCGTCGGTGGGGTTGATCCCGGCGTTGTTGAAGAGCACGTCGATGCGGCCGAACTTCGCCCGCACCTCCTCGTAGGCGTCGCGGACCTGGTCGGAGTCGGTGACGTCGGCCTCGATCGCCAGCTCGCCCACCGAGCCGGGATCGATGTCGACGCCGATCACCTTCGCGCCCTCCTCGGCGAACAGCCGCGCCGACTCGGCCCCGATCCCCGATGCCGCTCCGGTGATCACGCAGATCTTGTCCTCTAGGCGCCTCGGCATCAGCCCTCCCCTGTCGCGTAGTAGACGTTCTTGACCTCGGTGTAGTGGTCGAGGGCGTGCGGCCCCAGCTCGCGGCCGACCCCCGACTGCTTGAAGCCGCCGAACGGGGTCGAGACGCGCACCGAGCTGTTGGAGTTGATCGAGAGCACGCCGGACTCGATCGCCCGCGCGGTGCGCAGCGCCTTGGCGCCGTCGCGCGTCCAGATCGAGCCCGAAAGGCCGTAGGGCGTGTCGTTGGCGATCGCCACCGCCTCGGCCTCGCCCTCGAACGGGATCACTGCGGCGATCGGGCCGAAGATCTCCTCCCGCGCCTGGCGGTCCGAGTTGGAGACCGGGCAGAGCACCGTCGGCGCGAACCAGAACCCGGGGCCCTCCGGCGCCGAGCCGCGGAAGGCGACGGGGGCATCG